>CAZLPC010000103.1:1692-8790 GCA_964561305.1 uncultured Anaerolineae bacterium | reverse complement strand
TTATGCCGACCGCAGCCAGCAATTTAAGGCCGCCATTGCCAGCTTATAATAACTGTATGGCGGTGTGTACAGCGCGCATATCTTTACTGGCTACCCCCACAGATACATCAAAATACATACCGCCGGCCATGTTTGGCTCGTCCATTTCTAATAATTGATAGGCCTCGATGTGTATTCGCATGGGGCCAGTACCCGGAATCAGTGTCAATTCGGCGTGACCTTCGGCCTGCTGAGGCGAAAGGTGCAGCGTGGTTTGGGTGGGATGAATACGCCCGTTGTCGGCGCTAATGCGGAAAAATAACTCAGCAGGATAGGTCAAGTTTTCTTCACTGGCCGGATTGACACCCAGCATCCAACGTGTGGGCTGATTGGGGGCCACTTGATTGGGCAGCACCACGGCTAGCGCATACGGGATCATATTTAGCCGTTCGTCATCGCTACCCAGCAAGTTGGTATCGCTCATCAATAAATCTATCGCTTGGTCGCCTTTGGGCATAATGTAATATAGGCGTGATTCGTCCATCCGCATAAAATAGCGCGTGACCAGACGCTTCATACCTTTGCTAAGGGCACGGTCAGAGAGTGATGTGCCCCCTTGAATTTGGTCGCGGCTAATGGGCGAACCGCGATATTGTGAAACATAGCGTAAAATGGTGATTGCGTCTTTAGGTAGCGTTGTAAGTTCGTGTTGCAGTGTCATTGTCGATAAACCTTGTATTGATATTGTGCAAAAAATAACCTGAGAACACTCGTATTGTAGACAATGACAGCGCCTAAGCGCAACTGGCCACCAATAACTTAAGGAATTGGGTTATGTACAATCCACAAGACTACCAGCTTATGCTTGATGATATCCCAACTTGGATGCGCCCCCAGTATCGCGGCATAGATTGGGCCCTGCTATTGGTGCTTATTGTGAGTTGTGTAGTGGTGTTGCCTTTGGCTACCCGTAGCGGACTGCCCCCTGCACCAGAAGCTGAACTGGTTATGTATCGCATTTTAGAAATGCGCGAAGGGCTTTTTACAGGGGCATTTTATCCACGCTGGGCAGCCAATTTAAATTATGGATATGGCTCACCGCTATTTAATCACCTTGCACCCCTTCCACACTATATTGGAGGGGCCTATAGTGCGCTAGTAGGTGATGATCCGCAAATCGCAGTCAAAATTCAGCTTATTGGCGCAACCTTGATGTTGACCTTGAGTTTTTTTAGTTTTTTGCGGCGGCGCTGGGGCGATTTGGCGGGTGTTTTTGGCAGCATGGTCTTGCTTTTTTCGCCCTATACGCTGCTGACTGTGCCTTATTTAAAAACAGATTTGGGGTTGTTGTGGGCACTGGCGCTATTTGCAGCCACGCTGTGGGCCCTAGATCGGGCGCTGGTGTTTGGTCGTGGGCGCGAGGTGCTAGTACTGGCAGGGTTGATTGCGTTGTTGTTGGTAGCAGATACAGGTTTTTCGATAGTGTTGTTTGTGGTGGCGGTGGTGTGGGCAATTTCACAACGGATTATGCAGCCCCAAACCAACGGTAGCGCCATGGCAATAGGCATTATTTTGGGGGCTGTGTTGACAGCGTTTTATTATGTGCCTGCTATTGCAGAAGCTCGTTATGTTCATTGGCAATCTGTTCCTAATAGCTACCCATCTGCCTATCGGCTTGACACTATTTTTCAATCGCCACCGCCCTTAGATCGCAGTGCCTTCAACCATCCTGCACATCTTTATTTTGGTGTAGGCACATGGTTATTGGCAGGTGTGGGTATAGTAGCATGGAGTTTTGGGCTGTTGGTTGCTAGGTGGCGCGGGCAAGTAACCCGGTCGGATCAGGTAGGAGTGCTTTTTTTTATCAGCATGGGTCTCATTGCTTTGGGGATGAGTGTTTTGCATCAGCAAGCGATAAATATGTGGCCCCATACAATTGACCCCATTATGCCGATGGATTGGGGGGGCTTGGTGGTGATGGCACTGGCGGTAGTGGCTGCTCAGTCCATTTTGTTACTCGAAGCGTTGTTTTCTAGTCGGGGACGCTTGTTGGCGGCACTTAGTATTTTGGTGGGCATTCTAGTGGTATCGGCGGCCACTAGTCTTTATATGCCAACTTTTAATGTTGTTTCTACACCCACCACTATCAATCAGCACCTTAATGAAGAGGCGCGTGGCAATGCAATGGGCACATTCCGAGACGGCTATTTGTTGCCGCGTAGAGTACCAGAGATGCCAGTGCTGCCAGCCGAATTACCACGCGATTTGCAAGGCCTGCCCCCCAACACCCGCATCACACAACGATCTATCACCCATGTTGAATATGAGATTTTTAGCGCTGAAGAACAGTCATTTACCATGCTAAAATTTGCTTATCCGGGTTGGCAATTGCACTTAAATGGTGAACTTATAGAGCCAGAGGACGACGATGGTTTTATGACGCTTAATTTAGAGCGTGGACTCAATCGGATCGAGCTACAATTCGGGACAACCCAACCGCGCCGCATAGGATGGTGGATAAGCTTTGGGGCGCTAGGTGTGTTGATATTGTGGGGTGTTTATGTAGAAGGTGTGCGACGGCCAGAGCGACGAGTGACAACCTATCCGCTAGACTGGCTTCAGCAAAAGCTAGAGCGTCAGCGCTTATCGGCTTTTGTGATACTGGTTTTGTTGGTGGCAGTGGTTGGGGCGCGGTTATCACCCGCAATCATCACCCGACAAACTCCCTCTGATGCTGTACCACGCCCCATTAACAGCCTTGACTTGTTGGTGATCGGTATTCGACAAAGTGGGGTGAGTTTGTTAGGCTATGAGTTGGATAATACACAAGTGGCAAGTGGCGAGTCTGTCGTTTTAACGCTTTATTGGAAAGCCAATGGCCAACGAATTGATCCCTATCAGGTACGCCTAACGCTGCTGCGGGATAATGTACGGGTAAAAAGTATTTTGTATAAACATTTAGCAGCATGGCCCACCCAACGCTGGCCTATTGATCAGTATGTAGTGGGAGTGTTTGAAGTGCCCATGCCCACCCAACCGGCCACCTATCAACTGATGATTGAGTTGGGGTTGCCAATCTGTGACAAAAGCCAGCTAGCACCGTGCGAACAAATGCAACTGGCCGATATTTATGATTTACGTGGCCCCACTGGGCGACAAATTGTGCTACCACAGCCCATGATCGTATATAATTAAGTAAATTTTATTGTGCGAGAGATTTTCAAAAGAGAGCTAATAGATGATGACTACAGAATCGAATCCTGAATTAGTATCCGCATGGCTATCCCATAAAAATGGCGACAATGACGATGCCATTGATCGATTTGGCAAAGCTGTATCGGCTAACCCGAATAACACAGATGCGCTAAATGGACTTGGCCTTGCCCAAAAAGCCGTCGGCGATCATCTTGGCGCACGGGTTACATTTCGAAAGTTACTGGATGTGCTAGAGCGTAAGATTCAAGACGATCCCGAAAATGAAACGCGCTATCGTATGGAGATACGCATGATCCAACAACAAATTGAGATGTTGGACATCTAAATGGTATTAAGCAAGCGCGAACGCTTGGAAAAAACAATTGGTGGCGAGGCCACCGACCGCGCCCCCGTTGCACTGTGGCGCTATTATCCCGGCGATGACCAACGCGCCGCCGATCTTGTAGCTAGTCAGTTGTTGTTTCAGCAACAATGGGACTTTGATTTAATTTATATTGCGCCCGCCGCGACCTCTGGTATATTGGACTATGGTGGGCAAGATGCGTGGCAAGGTGATTTTTATGGGCAGCGCGTTGTGACAGTGCGCCCCATTACGCGCTCATTAGATTGGACAGAATTGCCCATTCTTGACCCACAACGGGGCAACTTGGGCCAACAGCTAGAGTTGGTGCGCCTGATGGACGAGGCCATAAAAGGCCCTGTGCCAATGTTACTCACCATTTATAGCCCATTAAGCCAAGCGGTGATGTTGGCTGGCGAAGACCTAGTGCTTAAACATCTGCGACAATCTCCTGAACGGCTAAAAACGGGCCTTAATATTTTGATGAGCAATACCATTCGGCTCATTGATGCATTACACACGGCGCGTTTGGCTGGCATTTGTTATATGATCACCCATGCCGATCTTCAGTTTTTAAGCCTGCCCGAGTATGAGATTTTCGGGCGTATTTATGATCTACAGATTTTGGAGTCATTGCCAAGCCATTGGTGGCTGAATAGTATTAATGTACAAGGCCACCTGCCTATGATGTCTATTATCACACAATATCCTGCACAAGTTTTGACATGGCCAGCACACGCCACCGATGATTTTGACTTGGCAACTGGTAAAATACATTTTCAAGGCGCAGTGTCGGGTGGGCTGGCTAACACAGCCACACTATTAGATGGCACGCCACGCCTTGTTCGGGACGAGGCCCGCCATGCCTTCGAGTTGGTCAATAATCGGCGTTTTATTTTGGGCACAAATGGCCCGCTACACATTGGCACACCCCAATCAAACATTCGGGCTGCCCGCGAAGCTATAGATATTTCGGAGAAAATGGGATGAGTCATCGCGTCATTTCGGGCAGCGCCAAGGGCCGCCGCCTTAAACTGGTTCCCGGTAAGACCACACGTCCCATTATGGATCGCGTGAAAGAAGCATTGTTCAACATTTTAAGCGGCGACATCCCCGAAAGTCGTTTTTTAGACTTGTTTGCGGGGACAGGCGCGGTGGGTATTGAGGCACTTAGTCGAGGGGCGGCTTATGTGCGCTTTTTAGACAACGACAAAATCGCCATCCGAACCATTGCCGATAACCTAGAGCATACCCAATTGGCTGAAAATGCAGAAGTGATTCAAACTGACTCGCTCAATTATGTGAAGCGTCGGCGGGCCCCTGCCTTTGATATTGTGTATGTTGCACCGCCGCAATATCACGGGATATGGAAAGATACGTTGCTTTTGTTAGATGCAAATCCAATTCATCTCAATCCAGATGCAATTGTTGTGGTACAGATCGATCCGCATGAACTAGAGGAGTTTGAACTCCACAATTTGACCGAATTTGATCGGCGTAAATATGGCAAAACGATGCTGATCTTTTATGAGTATGTTACAGCTGAAGATCGCGCTGCCGAAGCAGCACCTGAAGATGACGACTTGGGCTAGCCCCGTTCTGTCAACCATTTTTTGGCCCACACAAGGGCTTCATCGCGGGTGTTGATCAGTTGTAGCGCTTGGGCCTCGCGCAGGGCTTCAATCAACTGTCCTAGCTGGCGGCTGGGCGCGATGCCTAGCTCTGCTATCAATTCAGCACCATTTAGCAAGGGTTGAATGGCTACAAGGGTGGTTTGTTCTCGAAAATAACCATCCAATAAGTCACGCAAATTCTCGACAAACTGTAGCCAAAATGATTGAGCTAGAGTGGGGCCATATTTACCCAACTGATCGGCCACAGCCAGCAAGCAAATATCTACACCAATCGCACCTGTATCACGCCAATAGCGATATTTGGATCGGCGTGAAATAGAGGATTCGCGGGACAGTTGGGCGGGGCGCAAATGATGAAAAACAATCGTCTTTAGGCGCTCGGTCTCATCATTACTCAGGGCCAAGCGTCGGCCCCATGCTGCTGCAATTTTTGCACCCACATCCTCGTGCCGATAGAAATGAATTTTGCCGTCTTCGCCGACAGAGCGCGTGTGAGGTTTGGCGATGTCGTGGGCAAGGGCCGCCAAAATGAGCAAGGCGCGATGGGTACGCTCATTCGGCCAAATAGTTGTTGTCAAATGTGTTTCTATATCGTGGTGCAGATGGTGTACGGCAAATTTAAACACCCCCAATCCAAAGTTGGCGGCGGTTTCGTCGCTGCTGCGCTGCCCAAATAGGGTCAATACCTGTCCCATTGCTTCTATAACAGCCATTGTATGCCGCCACACATCATAGATATGCGGCGGACTTTGTGTTACGCCTTTGAGGGCGGTGGTTTCGGGTAATAGCTCATCTAAAATGCCTAAGACCGAAAGCAGCGTTAGAGCAGCATGGGGGCGCGGCCCGCCCAATAGCTTGAAAAACTCATCGCGGATACGCTCATCAGAAACTTCAGATAGGCGTGGGCGTTGCTCTCGGATGGCTGTTTTGGTCTCATCTATAATATGCAAGCCATGTGATAAGCTAAGGCGCACTGCCCGCAGCATCCGTAGTGGGTCGTTTTGGATAGCGTTGGGGCTACATTGGCGCACTACTTTGCGCGAAAGATCCGCCAAGCCATCGGTTGGGTCAATGATCATATCGAGTTGTTGCAAAGGGGTGGCCAGCGCATTAACGGTAAAATCGCGGTCTTGCAAATCTTCAAGCAGAGTGGCCCCGCGAAACTGTGCTACATCTATGGTAAAGGGTATGCCTTCCCCCTCGACCAGCGCCCGACCAACACCCCGCGATGTATCTAAGGGATAGTAGGCTCCGCCAAGTGCATTGGCGATACGGCGGGCAATGGGTTGGCCATCGGTGGCGCTTACTAAGTCAATATCATGCACAGGACGGCGTAAATACACATCGCGCACCACCCCGCCCACCAGATACACCTCGTCATTGGGCAACAGTGCTTGCAACTGTTCGACAATATCGGGCCAATAAAGCGGACGCTCGGATGGGTGTGGCGTAATACTCATTTACCACCCCCATGTCCCAGAACCGCCCTTAAACGGCCCCACAATATCAGATGTGATCCAGCCGCCATAAAAATCACCTGCTTGGGGCTGAACTTTTTGATCACCCACATAGCACGCATCCATTGGCCCCGCATAAAATGAGATATGATCTTGAATGGCTTCAAACCCTTTTAGTGGCGTGGCATAACTCCATCCAACACTTTCGGCTGCTTTGTCTTCTACACGCACTGTCCAATAGCTGGCTGCGCCTTTAAATTCGCAAAATGTCCGTTGCCCCGCCACCAGTTGCAGATAAGTCATCTCAATATCACTGGGGGGAATGTAATAGACGGGTGGATGGCTGGTCTCTAATACACGCAAAGCATTGATGCTGTTGGCAATGGTGATGCCGTTAAATACCACCCGCACGCGCCGAATGCTTGGCTCTACTTTGGGTGGGCGCGGATAGTCCCACACCGACTCTTGGCCG
>CAZLPC010000103.1:0-1682 GCA_964561305.1 uncultured Anaerolineae bacterium | reverse complement strand
TTGGGGCCTTTTAAACATGGGGCTTGCTCACTTTCTTAGCCAAGGGCTTCTCGTTTGACCACGCCAATAAATGGCATGTTACGGAAGCGTTCGTCTAGGTCTAGTCCATAGCCAAACACAAATTTATCCTCGATTTCAAAGCCCAAAAAGTCAACAGGAATTTCGACTTCGCGGCGTGAGGGTTTGCTGAGAAGCGTACAGATACTAAGGCTGTGGGGGTGGCGGGCTTTTAGCTGATTGATGATATAGCTAAGGGTGTTGCCGCTGTCTACAATGTCTTCTACCAACAGCACATCACGCCCATTAATACTTTGCGCCAAGTCCATTAAAATACGCACTTGTCCAGAACTGGCGCGTGCGCCTTCGCCATAGCTGGTGACGGCCATAAAATCTATGGTGTGTGGAACGGTGATGTGTCGCATGAGATCGGTCAAAAACAATACACCGCCCTTTAAAATGCACACCAGCAACAAATTTTGCGAGCCAGCGTAATGCTGAGAAATCACTTGACCGAGTTCGGTGACTCGTTCTTGAATTTGGGCCTCGGTCAAAAGAACTTCATCCAAAAATGGGATATAGGGTGGCGGCTGAGTCATGCGCTGTTTAATGAATGATGTCATCGCTAAATGCAGCAGCAATGCCAAAGTGCCAATTGTGTGATTCGCGAGCATAACGGGTCGAGATGGCAGTTGTCCAGTCTGTGACCATCTGTACTAGCTCGGATGTCAGGTCAATATCGGATTGCAACTGGGCCGCAAGCTGGCTAGACGTTTCGAGTGTTTGTTGCAGCACGCCGCGCTCTTGCAGCGTTAAGTTAGTGGGCAAAATCGCCAAGATGTCGGTCGGGGTCAGCAGGTGGAAACGGGCCAGTTGATCGGCAGGTGCAAGATGGGTGATGTCTATGTCATACGTTTCGCGCATGGTTCCAATAATGTGGTTTCGCACTTCATATTGATGCAGTTGAAGGGTATAGAGGCGCTGTTGCAAATCATAAGCAATGCGCTCTAGCAAAAACAAAGGAGGCGGGCTATAGACCAATTGTGCTTCTATGAAATTTGATAGATGGCCAATGCCTTTGTCTGCCAAGCATTGCTCATAGCGTGAAAGCGCCTCGTGCCGCAAGTGGTCAATTTCAATTGCCATTAAGAAATCCATGTTTTCCATTGTCGCCTATGCTTCTTTTTCCAGTTTTTCTGGGCAAAGGTGATACAGATATTCCCATGTATAAATGCCGCTATTGTGGCCGTCATCCCATGTTAGTTGCAGCGCATAGTTGCCGACCATTTGTGCTTCTTCAATACCATACGAACGCGCTGGCTTTAGCACCAACAGATTGTCGGGCGCTTTCGACATGCCCATATTATGATGCCCGCCCCGACACTCGACGCAGGGGCAGGCTTCGCGTACATGGCTGAGGGGATAATGACAGGTTTCGCCGCTAGACCATTCAATATCTAACAAACCCGCTTGGCGGTTAAGGGTGATGTTGGTGGGCCGAATATCGTTCATTATGAAATTACGCGCTCCTTGGCGGCAATAATCCAGCTTGCAATTTGCTCATAGGAAGCTGGTAGATCGGCGAGCTGTTGATATAAATTCACCGGATCGGCACGCGCCAGATCAATAAAGCGGGTAATGCCCAACGATTGTAAAGCGTGGGCGGCTTCAGGGTTGATTGTGCT
>CAZLPC010000102.1:2922-8804 GCA_964561305.1 uncultured Anaerolineae bacterium | reverse complement strand
CGCTTTGACCATTTACGCAACTTGGCGATATGTTTTCGTAGCCGATTGAAATTGATGCTTTTGCCATACAGACGATAATAACGTTTCGATAACGCTAAAGAATGATTCCAGACCAAACCAGCAATGTTAATCTGCTGATGCAAAAACCTGTTGTCATTATGCGTATACAATCGGTACTTATACGTCTTGGGTTGCTGAGTTATCATTGGCTTGACTTTTGTTGCTAGGATATGTACCGAGCTTTTTTTGTTTTTGCTGGTATAAATCGTACTATAATAATTTCATAGAAAAACTCAAGCGCCTTATATCCCCATCGCTAAAGCTAGGGGCTTTACGGCACATTAGGTAACCTGTAGCATGTCAATCAGTGCGCTGATTATAGACCCCAAAGATGTACTATTCATGCCAGCCACCGAGCAACCACACCTGCAAGGGTTTTTGCATAACCTTGGCCTTCAGCCACGACATCCGCAAGTGGTGGAAAAAGCCTTGCGGGCGGCCCGTTTTGATGTGTTGCTGGGGCGCATTACACGCGATGTATATTATGATGCGATTTTGCGCTTTCATGGCGTGCCAGAGTATGCCAATATGAAAGCAGGGCGCGAGGCCTTGCTGGCCGATTCGGTGTTGATTACCCCCAATACCAACGCCATCCCTGTGCTTAATCAACTGCATGTAGCGGGCATTCAGCTATCGCTGGTGGCTAATTCTGAACATAGCGCCCGCGAAATTGTGCTGATGCTCAGTCATTTTGGGTTTATGCATACGCTGTGGCATCGGGTCGTATCGTCATCCGAGATTGGCTATATACTTCCTGATCCAGCGATTTTTGAGGCTGTGATAGAACAACCCGACGGCAATGTGTACTTGGGAGCCCAAGCTATTCCGTGGCTTATTCAGCAAGGTGTGATCAACTTGGTATATGGGGATGATCAAAGCGTGCCCGATGCTTACAACATTCATCAAATTGACCAACTTATTGATTTACTGGTCGCTTGACAGCCCTCTATTTTTGCCATATCCTGAAAGGCACAACACCTGAAAGCAATGATTGGGACGAGTATTGCTGAGGGCGGGTTTTTAGAGAGGGCGTGTCATTAGGCTGCAAGCACCCCAACCCAACCAGCAAGAAAACCACCCATGAGCGTGCCATTGAACGGCAACTGCCCAGTATATGGCAACGGCTAGCCCCCGTTAGCAGGCAACCAAGGCCATGCAGCCCAACCCGTTGCATTGGCAAAATTTGGGTGGAACCGAGCGATCAGGTTATATCGCGCCCCATGTCAACATTGACATGGGGCGTTTTCAATTTATCAGTAGGTGCAACACAAAGGAAAGGCTTTTCTATTGGAACGCTACGAAGATAACCATCTCTACAAAATTCGCCACTCGATGGCCCATATTATGGCCCAAGCCATGCTAGAACGCTTTCCAGAAGCCAAGATCGCTATTGGCCCGCCCATTGAAGACGGCTTTTATTATGACTTTGAACTGCCGCGTGCTGTCCACGAGGCCGATCTAAATTGGGTTACGGCCCGCATGAAAGAAATCATCAAAGGCCAGCATCCTTTCGAGCGCCGCGTGGTATCTGCCGATGAGGCCCGCCAAATTTTCGCCAAGCAAGTCTATAAACAAGAACTTATTGACGGCTTGGTGTCGGGTGGTGTGGATGAAAACGGCGATCCGTTGCCCCAAGATGAAAATGTAGTATTGACGACCTATCGTCAAGATACATTTGAAGACCTGTGCCGCGGCCCCCACGTTGAACACACAGGCGAACTGAACCCCAACGCCTTCAGCATCAGCTTTAAAGAGCCAGCCGGAGCCTATTGGCGGGGTGACGAAAACAATCAAATGCTGACGCGCATTTATGGGACGGCGTGGCGCACGCCCGAAGAACTAGCCGAATATCTGCACTTGCTAGAGGAAGCCAAGCAACGCGATCATCGGCGCTTAGGAACCGAACTAGAATTATTTACGTTTAGCCAAATGGTGGGCAAGGGTTTGCCGTTATGGAAGCCACGCGGCGCGATTCTGCGCGACATCTTACAACGCTTCTTGCACGACGAGCAAATTCGGCGCGGCTATTTACCGGTCGTAACACCCCACATTGGCAAACTAGACCTCTATATCACGTCGGGGCATTATCCCTATTATGCCGATAGCCAGTTCGATCCGATTGATGTCGAGGGCGAACAGTACATGCTAAAACCCATGAACTGCCCCCATCACATCCAAATCTATAAAGATCAGCCACACTCGCACAAAGACCTACCCATACGCCTGATGGAATTTGGCACAGTTTATCGTTATGAGCAATCGGGCGAGCTAAATGGCCTTACGCGGGTACGTGGCTTTACAGTAGACGACGCGCATATTTTTGTCACGCCCGATCAATTACTTGAAGAGTTCATCGCAGTCGTGGAATTGATCCAATATGTGTTCAATTCATTGGGCCTAACGGATTTCCGCGCCCGCGTGGGTCTGCGCGATCCTGAAAGTGACAAATACATCGGCGATGATGACATGTGGGAAAAAGCCGGCGCAGCCATTATTGAAGCGTGCGAGCGTATGGGCCTTAACTATCAGGTGGTTAAGGGCGAAGCGGCCTTTTATGGGCCAAAACTGGACTTTATCTTCCGCGATGTGCTAAAGCGCGAATGGCAATTAGGAACCGTGCAAGTAGACTACTCGTTGCCAGAGCGTTTCCAAATGGAATACATTGGAGCCGACAACAGCCCACATCGCCCAGTGATGATCCATCGTGCGCCATTTGGTAGCCTAGAGCGTTTTATCGGCATTTTGATCGAGCACTATAACGGCGCGTTTCCGTTATGGCTATCGCCTGTGCAAGTTGCCATCTTGCCCGTCAGCAACAAGGTACAAGACGAGGCCGAAGCCCTAGAAACACGCCTTAAAAATGAAGGCTTCCGCGTTGAAGTCTTCAACAAAGGCCAACTGGGCCGCAAAATCCGCGATGCCCGCGCTCTCAAAATTCCTTATCTGGCGGTGATGGGCCCCCGCGACGTAGAAGAAGGCACGATCAGCATTCGGCTACGTGATGATACCGAGCTTGATCCGATGTCTATTGAGGACTTCATTAAACTAGCCAAGCATGTGGCTCAAAACCGCCTCGGCGATCTTGTGCCCGCCATGCCCAGCTAATTACCACGACAAAATGCCTGTTTGATGGCGCATGAACAGGCATTTTTTATCTGCGAACGGAGTATATTTGTTGGTTAACACCGAACAGTATCAAGAAGTAGATAAAACCGTGTCGCTGGGCATGGCTAATGTGGTTGCAGCGCTGCTTTTCATTCCGGCGTTACTGCTTTTCATCTTGCCGTATGTGCTGCTTCATGGAAATTTTCGCTATGAAACCGCCACTTCATTATTGGAATCCGTGGCGCTGTTGACCATATTATTCGTGTCAGTTGTCATCCATGAGTTACTCCATGGGGTGGGATACAAGTGGGCTGGCGCAAAACTACAATCAATCAAGTTCGGCTTTAAGCAAATGACACCTTTTGCCCACTGTGGCGATATTTTGCCCGTCAATGGCTATCGCTTAGCAGTCGCACTACCCGGCCTTGTGCTGGGGATTTTACCCGGCGTGATCGGTATCCTCGTCGAAAACGCGTCATTGGCGTTGTTTGGTGGGGTAATGTTGGGGACAGCAGGTGGCGACATCCTCATTTTGTGGCTGATTAGGGGCGCACCACATACCGCGCTCGTGCAAGATCATCCGAGCGCAGTGGGTTGCAAGCTGCTGCTTCCAAAAGAAACAGCCCCCGCAACCCATCTAGCTGAAGGATGATCATCCCGTTGAGCCGGGGCCAATTTCGGTGCATCCGCTAAACCAAATAGGCTCTGGCCAATTAAAACGCTCGGTCGTCACTTGTGGGAAATACATTTCCATAATGCGGCGTGTCATCGGCGCGGCCACTTCTGACCCCTCGCACGAGTTTTCGACGATAATTGCTACAGCGATTTCAGGGTTCTCGGCAGGCGCATAAGCATTAAACCATGCGTGAGGCTGGCGCTGGCCGGTTTGGGCCGTTCCTGTTTTGCCACACACCATTACCCGATAGCCATTGGCTTGATACCAACCATCATCAAAGATAAAAGCGGCTGTACCCTTGTGGGCGGTGTAGCGTGTGACATCGCACATCGCTTCTTGGGTAATGGTGAGGGCCTCTTGGCCAATGTTTACAAGCCGCCCGTTTGGTACCGCCACAAAACTAGGGGCTTGTCCTAAAAATTCGATGCGCTGCACCACAATTGGATCGTACAATGTGCCGCCATTAGCCACCATCGCCGTCGAACGGGCCACTTGTAATGGATTAACCAACATCTGCCCTTGTCCAATCACCAAGTTGGCAGCATCAGAATAACTCCACTGACGGTTTTCTGTCCGCAATACCGAATCTGGGTTAGGAATGGTTCCTGTATCTGCTACTACGCCTTGGAAGGGGATATTCGTCCCAAACCCCATCTCCACATAGTAATCCGATAGTAAATTGGGATCAATGCTGTTCAAAGCCACGCTCATAGTCCAATAGTAAGGATTGCACGAGTTAATCAACCCGCCGCGCATATCAAGCGTGTCATGACCTGTTAGCAACCAGTCGGTACGTTGGCCTGCGCCCCATTGGTCGCCATTCCAGCTACCAGTACACGTCACCAAGCGATCCGCATCCCAATAGCCACTATCCAAGCCCGCAATAGTCGTAAATACCTTAAACACCGATCCCAACGGATAACTGCCGCGTGTAGCGCGATTAAGCAAAGGACGGCGACGATCATCACGATAACCTTGAATAATATCTTGTACGTTAAAAATGGGGGTGTCGGGATTAAACACGCTGGGGTCATAGTCAGGATGGCTGGCAATAGCCAATACTTCCCCGTTTCGCACATCCATCACCACTACTGCTGCGCCTGCTGAGGTGGGTGTCCATGTGACTTGGGCTGCGTTATAGGCTTCAGCCAACATCCCTTGCACGCCCAACTGCAAGTCACGATCAATCGTTAAATAGAGGCTTTGTCCGGCCACCAAATCCACATTGGCAATAGTACGGATAGCAATACCCGTATTCGATTCTAGCAATAATCGCTTGCCAATTGTGCCACGCAATTGGGTTTCAAAAGCCAGTTCAAGGCCATCGCGCCCCACCAGTGCATCTTCAGGATAGCCTTGGGCCCGATAGTTGGCCAACTCGGCAGCCGGAATTTGGCCAATATAACCCATCAAATGCGGGGCAACCCGCCCATAATATTGACGAGTGGTGCGCGTAATAGGCCGATAGCGGCAGATGTCGTTAAGCGCATTAAATTCGGCAGCATTTGTATCTTCCGAAATCTCACCCACTAAAAATTCGCTATCGGGCAAATAGCGATCAAATAAGGCTTGAATATCGTCTTGCTCGCGCCGCAAAATTCGTGCCAACTCATTGCGACAAACTTCTATACCACGCATTTGGTTTTCAATCACATAAATACCAATGACCGTACCGTTTTGGCTAACCAAAATGTTGCCGTTGCGATCATAGATATTGCCACGTTGGGGCATCACGCGCTCAATCCGCAAGCGGGCGCTACTTGTCCAGCCCGGAAAAATGTCCATCCGTGACCATGCCACGCGCCAGCCTTCGCTGGTAGTAATCAGATACATGGTGCGTGCAGCCAAGCTATCTAGTTCTGGATTAGGGTCACTAAATGTGCCAATCACGTCGCTCTCAAAAGTCACAGCATATTCGACTGAGGCGCTTGTGCCTTGCACCAACGGCCCGGCTGTTAGCGTCCATGTTAGATCGCGCAAACCGAGGCTGGTGTTCACATCTTGATAGATATTGGCGAAGTTATCATAACTAAACGTGTCG
>CAZLPC010000102.1:0-2912 GCA_964561305.1 uncultured Anaerolineae bacterium | reverse complement strand
GAACTGCTCTTGAGGATAGGCATCCCGTGCATTGGGGCTGATTAAGCCATACATGGTCTCAAAATCTTGATCTTGCCATGCGTCTAAAAACGTCGTAAAAACGCTTTCGGCACTAGAAGAATCAAGTTGAGTGGGTTCGGCCCCAAACAAGCTCAACCCGCTATTATTATCACTAGAACAGGCAACCAACACCAACAATACCAAGACTAAGCTAATTTTTTGGGTCATAGCATTCCACGATAGATTCCATAATTATTTCATACACATATTCTGGCTTCATTATAATGGTCAAGTATATATTTCAACCTGACGCTTATGGGCCGTTCGGCTTTTAATCGGTGGGGGCAAATGCACACTGCGCCGGAAATTCACACGCAAGTGGCTGTGGGGCAGCATGACCCATTGCGGTTAACAGCGCAACAACTTTGCACACCGGCAACCCGACCACATTGGCATAACAGCCCCTAATGCTAGCAACTGGCGCAAATTCTGGGTTTTGGATGGCATACGCGCCGGCCTTATCCATCGGATCGCCACTGGACACATAAGCCGCGATCTCATCGTCCCCATAATCGCGCATGGTGACATCCGTCGAGACCAAGTCTTGTTGCAAACGACCTGTGGCAACGTCTAGCACGCTAAAAGCAGTGATGACTTGGTGGGTGCGGCCACGCAATTGCTGAAGCATCGCTGTTGCATCGGCGGCATCGGTGGGCTTGCCTAAAATTTGGCCATCATCCACCACGGATGTATCAGCCGTGATAATGACGGCATCCGTGGGCACAGCAGCCCGTACCGCCTCAGCTTTTTCGCGGCTGACCCGCAACGTATACACATCGGGTGCTTCGTTGGGCAACACTGCTTCGTCAATATCAGCTGATTGACGCTCGAAAACATAGCCCGCCTTGGCCAGCAGTTCGCGCCGACGTGGTGATCCGGACGCAAGGATGATCATTTTTCGGCCACTTTCAAAAAGCCGCTATCCAACTTTTTCAGCCCCACTTCAGTAAACAACACCTCGACAATTTCTATGCCAGACGTGTTCTCGCTGCGGATAACCACACCACGCCCAAAACTAGGATGCGTCACCATTTGGCCTTTGCTAAAGGTCTGTTTGCGATCAATGGGTAGTTCGCGCTGGGGCCGACGAACAGGCTGCCATGTGGTCTCAAATTTGGCGACATGATAGAGGTGATCGCGGGCTGGTTGTTGGGTAGGTTTTTCGCTCGAAACAATGCTGGGTGGAATATCGGCTAAAAAGCGCGATGGGGCCGAAATATCGCTGCTATTGTACATCATACGACGGAAGGTATAGCTAAGGTAAATGCGCTCTTTGGCACGGGTGATGCCCACATACATTAAGCGGCGTTCTTCGGCCAGTTCTTCGGGCTTCTTCGACTCTAATGAACGGTTGTGGGGCAAAATGCCTTCTTCTAGCCCAATCAAAAACACCACCGGAAACTCTAGTCCTTTAGCAGCATGAAGCGTCATCAGTTTAGGAGCATCTACTTCATAGTTCAAGTTATCGGTATCCGAAACCAACGAAACATCGGATAAGAAATCAGCGAGAGCCGAGTTGCTTTGCGGCTCGCGCCAGCCTTTGCTAAGTGCCATGTCAAAATCGGTAGCCACGCGCCGCAACTCGGCAATATTATCAAGGCGATCTTGCGCATCTTTTTCTTTCTGCATCAAATCACCATACTGAGTGGCTTCCATCACTTCATCCAAAATAGCAAAAACAGTGGCATCGGGCTTTAGGGCCGCCTCGCGCAGGCGAAAATACAGACTGGCAAAGCCTTGTAAGGCCTTCAAAGAACGGCCACTAAATGGAAACTCGCTATCGGTCTGTAAGCGTTCTAGGGCCTCATACGTGCCCCCATTTAAGCTGTTGGCCCATGCAAAAAACTGCTCGGTGGTTTGCTTGCCAATGCCTCGCGCTGGCACATTGATAATGCGCTCAAAGCTCACAAAATCTAGCGGGTTTTGGATCAAGCTCAGATATGCCAGCAGATCTTTGATCTCGCGCCGCGAATAAAAGCGCAAGCCGCCCACCAACACATAAGGCATATTAGCGCGAATGAACGCCTCTTCAAGCGCCCGTGACAATGAATTGGTGCGATACATCACCGCGAAATCACTTAACCGATGGTCGCTGCTGTTGCTGAGGTCTTGAATGGTACTTACTACAAATTGGGCTTCGGCTTGTTGATCGTAGACCTCTTGCATCACCAACTTAGGGCCAGTTTTGCGTTGGCTAAAGAGATTGCGCTTAATGTGATCGGGATTTTTACGAATAACTGCCATGGCCGCATCAAGAATATATTGATGTGAGCGATAATTTTCTTCTAGTGGAACTTGCATCGGCTGAAATTCCTCTATAAACCGCTTTACGTTCCGATAGTCTGCGCCGCGAAAGGCATAAATGCTCTGGTCAGGATCGCCCACCACAAACAAATGTTTGCTCTCGGCTGTTAACAATTTAAGCAATTCATATTGCACCATGTTGGTGTCTTGAAATTCATCTACTAAAACATGGTTAAAATAGCGCCGATAGCGATTCAAAACCTCATCATTGTCGCGCAATAGCTCGACGGTGTGTAGCAACAAATCATCAAAGTCGCGAGTGTTCATGTTGGCCATGCGCCGATTATATTCTTGATAGACCTTCTTCACGAAGGCCATCTCATCATCATCAATGGGCATAGTGGTGGGGGTCAAAAATTCATTCTTCAGCGCTGAAATGATGCCTAGTGCTTTGCCGGGAGCCATCGGCCCCTCAAATACACCTATATCCGTAAAAATCTGTTTGACAACACGCTGCTGATCGTTGCTGTCATAGACCATAAAATCGGCTGGGTAAGGTGTATGCTCGGCTTCGCGCCGCAAAATAATCGAACAGATACGATGAAACG
>CAZLPC010000101.1:0-8847 GCA_964561305.1 uncultured Anaerolineae bacterium | reverse complement strand
CCCGCCCCTGATGGCATTGTATATCTTATTGGCAGTGATGCCGATATGATGGCCATTAGCCATTTGGTGGCCACGCCACGCCGCGAAGTGGGCGAGATGGTTCTAAAAATTGCACATCGCACCGAAAATGGCTTGCTTATTAGCCGACCCGATGTTCCCGGTTGGAGTTCCACCCGTATTGAAGCTACGCCCCAATAATCCATTATTGCTATACTTGAAATTACACTTGAAAAAACAGAACTTATGTTCTAAGCTTGATGTAACTGTTTGTTCATTTTTAGATTGTGTATAGACCATGCCAACTTCTCTGCGCGAGCTACAATCTATTCTAGAATTTGACGAGGCCGACCTTGTTGCCAACCGAAAAGGCAAGCTATCTAAGGGGCAAATTGAGTGGTTTCATGCCAAAGCGCAGCAAGAGCTTCGGATGCTGTTGGCCATTCCGGTTTTGGTTGTGGCGTGGCTAATGCTGACTATTCCATTTGTGCTGGCTTTTCCAACAGTGCTGTTGGTGGGTGCAATGATGGCGGGGTTTATTGCGCTACACAAGCTCCATATCAAATCCATCAGCAATCACTCTGTGCGCAAGCTATCGGGTCAATTACGGAAAAATCTGGACACGCCACGGATTGGCATGGGCGCGTATGTCATCACGGTTAATAATCAACCCTTGCCAGTAGATCGTTATTTTTTTGAGCAAATTAGCGAAGGCAAATTTACAATCTATTTGTATAACGACCAGATTTTGTGTATGGAGCCATTGCGGACAGCAAGCGTGGCAACCACAGCCAAAGGAGCCACAGCCAAGTCTGCGAAATCTAGTACAAAAACGTTGGCCCGCACCACCACTGCTAAACCAAAACCTAAAACGACCTCTGCGAAGCCGTCCAAGCCGACCACATCAGCTACTAGCAAAACAAAAAGCGCTTCCTCTCAAACAACATCGGCTAAAAAGCCCAGTGCGCCAAAAGCAGAAAAACCCGCTAAACCAACTGGTAAAGCGCCCAAGCAATCTTTACAGCGCACGCGCCGCGCTTCTTAGTTAATCAAGGCCTTTAGAAAAATATCGGCCATGGTGGCGGCAATATCATCACCACCCAAGCGGCCATTGGGCCGATACCACACGCCGATCCAGTTATGCGATCCGAGCAGGGCTTTTGTAAAAATATCTACATCAACTTCTTGAAAAAGCCCTGCATCAATACCATCACGAATCACACGCTGATAAAGATTTTCAAAAGCATCTCGGCGCAATAAATAGGCATCGCGTCCTTCTTCATCGCTTAAGATATTGCGTGTCTCGAAGACCAGTGCGGCTGCAACTGAGGGGTTTTCGGTGAGCGCAGTCACATGGGCATAGACGGCTTTTCGCATTTTGTCGGGGGGGGCAAGTGTGGAGTCATCTACAATCTTACGGACTTGTTCAGTTACCATATCAAGTCCGTTGTTTAATACCTCGCGCAGAATTTGTTGTTTGCCTGCCGGAAAATGATGGTATAAGCTGCCAGCAGTTAGTGCAACTTCGCTGGCAATATCGGCCATTTTTGCCCCATGATAGCCATAGGCCCGAAAAACATCGGCGGCGGCTAATAAAATTTCTTCTCGGCTAACGGCTTGTTCGGCGGGTTTTCTGGCCACTAGGATTGTCCTTTTAGTGCAGTAGAAAATTAAATCAGAGTTTAATTAAAATCCATTTTAATCAGCGTTTGCACTCATAACAAGTGCTTTCAATATTGGTTTCATCATCCAAACACCTTAAACACGCCTAAAACTTGCTGTAGTTTAAGGCTAAAATAGAAAATGACTTGCAGAAAACGGAATTGAGATTATATGACAATACAGCGTGGTGTAATGTGGGCAATTGCAATAATGATCTTCGTAGGAGGGTTACACGCCGATCAACAGCCCGTTGCGGCCCAAGACGAGAAAACATGGCTCATTAACCAAATCAATAATCTTAGGGCCAACGCGGGCATTCATGCGTATGTCTGGAATGGACAGCTAGCGGCAGCAGCCCAACAACACAGTGACTATATGGCCGCTACGGGGCATGTTAGTCATCAACAAACTAACGGCTCGATGCCCGCAGATAGGGCAGCGGCCAATGGCTATAGTGGCGGCTGGGGTATTGAAAATATCTATGGCGGCGGCTTAGCAACTGCCAACGATGCGTGGAATTTTTGGGTTAATTCGAGTGTTCATTATTCAGGGCTGGTCAATCAAAATACCAATGAAATCGGGATTGGGGTGGGCAGTGGGGCTTATGGCCAATACTATACATTGGTGTTTGGCAAAGGTAACATTAATCCGCCACCAGCCCAACCCGTCAATAATTCGGACCCAGCCCCAGCCGCCGCCAATGCACCTACAGGCGCATCCAATGGTGGTGCACCCGCCGCCGCCACCCGTCGCCCGCTACCCACGCGCACCTTCACACCATCAGCGACAGTACCAACTTTTACCCCATCGGTCACATGGACATTTACGCCGATTTGGACGCAATCGGTTACGCCTACCCTGTTGCCTGCAACCTCTACGGCCATCTCGTTGCCAACGGTCGTAGCAATAGCATTGCCTACCGAAATACCTCCGTCGCCTAGTCCAATCATATCGCCCAGCGCAACATTTTCACTTGAAGCCAACCAAGAACCCGTTACACTTGCATCTATAAAAGATGAGGCCAATCTGTTTAGTCAGTTATTACCTTATCTGATCATTGGACAAATAGCATTTATTGGCTTGGGACTTGGTTCTATGTTGATGCGTAGGAAAAGATAAGATAATGGCAAAAACTATAGAAGTTGTGGTTACGCTGGGCACGATGCATCTTAATGAGGCCATACAAGATCAAATTCGGGCGGTGTCGCCTGCCATTAAGCTGCGTGTTTATGAAGCCGAGAAAGAAAAAGATATTCCGAATAAAGCATGGGTTAATGCCGATGTGATCTTTACAGGGGCTTTTTTACCACCAACTACCATCAATACTGATGTGAAATGGATACATAGTATTTTTTCTGGGGTAGAAAATCTTTTGCAGGATCCATTTCTTGAGGCTAATCCACAAATTATTTTGACCAATAGCAGCGGCCTTCATTCAGCTAAAATTGGCGAGTATGTGGTGGGAATGATTTTAGCGTTGGGGCATCGTCTACCCTTGATGATGCAACACCAAACCCATCAAGACTGGTCAGATAAACGTTACTCGTTATTTTTAGCTCAAGAGTTAAGCCGCTCGACCGTAGGAATTTTGGGCTATGGTCGCATTGGCCGAGAAATTGCACGCTTGTGCAAAGCATTTGGCGCGACAGTACTAGCGACCAAGCGCGATGTTATGCACCCCATTGATGAGCGCTATAACATAGAGGGGCGCGGTGATCCTAGTGCAGAACAGGTAGATCGGCTATATCCACCCGAAGCCACTGGCTTTATGATTAAAGTATGTGACTTTGTAGTAGTTACCTTGCCATTAACAGAGCAAACACGCGGTTTCTTTGGGGCACGTCTTATGGAGATGATGAAACCAACAGCTTTCTTGATTAATGTAGGGCGGGGTGGTATTGTGGATGAAACAGCCCTTGCCGAAGCCATGATCAATGGACAAATAGGTGGGGCGGCATTTGATGTGTTTGAACACGAGCCCCTACCAGTAGATAGCCCGCTTTGGAAAGCACCCAACATGATCATAAGCCCACATATTTCGGGCAATATGGCAAATTATGCCGAGCGTGCCGCAGACATTTTTCTCGAAAATTTGCACCGATATTTTGAAGGTCAACCTCTGCTTAATATTGTTGATCGAAAACAAGGCTATTAGGTGCAACTTTTGAATTGGTTTAACGTATATTAAAGTATAAAGCACTATCATCAGGTAAAAAGTGTATAGAGAAGGACGCTACATCATGACTGAAGAACAACAATCAACTATCAATGATGAGCTTAATCGAGAGCTAGAGGCCGCGCCCGATATGCCCGAAAATGAGCAAGAAGCCGCCGCCGATGACAATCCGTTTCATGAGTTTGTGCAGCACCAACGCATTGCCCTTGAAGAACTGGGCCGTGCAATAGAGTCGCTGTTGCCCAAAGAATTCCGTGAGCATACCCACAAAGCTGGCCGTGCCTTTATAGACTCGTTTCGCGCTTTGGTAGACGCAACTCGTGAAACGGTTGAAAATGTAGCTCGTCAGGCAAGTGACGATGACGATAAACAAAAGGCCGATAGCCCAAATCCCACCAAAATTAAGGTCGAGTTGGACTAGCTTCATCATCCTCTGTCCCACTAGAAACTGGGGCAGAGGTACTTTCCTCTGGTATAGAAGACTGTGCATCAATTGATGGCGAAAATTCATTGGGTGGTAAAGCGGCCTCTGTAGACGATGCTTGGCGCGATGTAAATGGATTGCGGGGCGGGGTGGCGGGTGGCTCATACGGCAAAATTGGAATTTCGACTGCATTTTCTTCACCCAAAGTTGTTATGGGATCAGACACTGCCTCATTCTCGACTACCAATGCTGACCCTAAGTGTAGCGGATAGCGTCGCGGAGACCACCACTGTCGATTAAGTGTTAGCTCGGTCACGTTGCGTCCGTTTTGTTGACGGGCTGTCGCCAGCAATTCTACCAATAATTCATACGGTGGTTGCTCGAATATGGTGGTGCGAATGTGGCGCACCTCATCGGTACGCGCCACGCGCTGAATGATAATCTGATCGCGCTTGCAATAGTGATAGTATGTGAAAGAAGCATGGGCTTCGCTCCATTCATCATAAATAGTGGCCAGATGATGGATTTTGCGCCCACAATGGGGGCAAGCCATGTTAGGATCGGGCTTTGCGGCTTTATAGATCAGCAGTACAAAGCCATTTTCTTGATATTTGCTCTCAATAAAGGGCATTATTTTTATGCTTTCATGTTTTGAAAGGTGCACTGCCTTTGAAAATATGCCAATACACCACAACAGGCCTTTGTCCGCCAAAAGTGACGACTACAGCTTATAATACCCAATTGCATTTGATGTGGACACTTGATCTAGAATTGTGTTGACAAAGATAGTCGGCGTTAAGCTGGCAGCATAAAGAGTTGCGCCTCGTAAATCGGTCCCGCTTTAATCACTATAAGCATGGGTAGCAACATCCGCCAATGCTTGATAGACCTTTTTCCAAGCATCTTTTACATCAGGGGTAAAGTCCTCGCCCAAGCCTTGTTCAAGCGTCCATAATAGCGCCTCGCCCACTGTTGCAAATTGGTCTTTAGAGACCCCATAGGCAATATGGCGTTTGCCCAACGCTTCAATTTCAGGAACAAGAACATCTAACCGATTTAAAGAACCCACTGCCGTAGCCAACATCTGCATCAATTTGCGGCCTTGCTCGCGCATATCGGCATTTTTGAAGAGAGGTTTTACTTCGGGGGCTATTTCAAATAAGCGGCCATAAAAAAGTTCTGCTGCTTGCTCTGAAATAGGGGCAACTTTTCGAAAGCTGGTCATTACTAGGCCAACTTCTTGTGAAGAGAGGCTCATTTTAGTGTTCTCCATTGTAAAAAAAGGATGCACGCGATGACACTTTATATACCCATTAACTTTTGAGAAGAGAAATTGGCAGAAAATTCGCTGGCAACAAAAAGCGCCCCCTGAAGGATTCGAACCCTCGACCTTTGGTTCCGAAGACCACTGCTCTAGGCCGCTGAGCTAAGGAGGCGATTAAGCTACATCTTATCATGACAGTTCCTGCTCTGCAACGGGCTATGCTTCTCGCAATAAGGTTTCTAATAAGCTAAGATTGGCTTGGGCGGCTTGGTATCCTTCTTCGTCTTGTAGTTGTGTATAAAGTTGAATAGCACGCAATAATTGCTCGCGGGCGCTATATAAGTCGTTTTCGTTGTCGCTTTCATTCATAAGCATGGCGGCAAAATTGGTATAAAGCCGCGCCAAGCTCCACACATCATAATACTGTTGAGCATAGTTAATAGCGTTTTCATAGACAGCCGCCGCTTGTTCAACTTGACCATCTGTTAACAAGATTTGCCCTAGCAGGTTTAAAAGACGCGCATAGGCCGCTTCTTCGTGGCTGGCTTGGCGCAAGCAGCGCCTTGTCAGCTTAAGTGCTTCATCAATTTCTCCTTGCGCCAACTTAATCTCGGCTAAAAGGGCCCAGTGTGAGAGATCATGATGCTCAATCTGGTTTAATAAATGCTCGGCAGTGTTTGGATCGGTGCGAAACCACAACCGCGCCAATGTTAATAATGTGCGCTGAACACCGTCTGCATCGTTATGTTCTGTGAAAATTTCGCCCGCCCACTGAGCATCGGTAGTATCAGGCACACCCAAATATGCCGACAGGCGGGCGCGTTCTAATAACCCTTCTGCAAGCAACGCTGAAAATTCATCTTGCTGGGCAAGTGTAATAGCATCGTCAATCTCTTGGTGGGCGTGCTGAAATTGCCCCAACCAGCGTAGCGCAGCGGATTTTTCAATTAACAACACTATTAATTGCGCGGGGCTTGGGCGTAGCGTGTCTTCAATGGCGCGTAACTGCATCAGCCATGGCTGCCATAGATTGCGTTGCTTAATATGCTGGTGGGCTAAACGCACCATTTTTAGCAGTTTTTCTGGCGCTAGCATGGGCCAGAGTGGATAACACGACAGCATCGAGAAGCTCATAAGGTTATGGTGTTGTTGTAGCACTATATCGGCTAGTTTTATAGTGATTGTGTCGGTGTCGCGCATAATCTGATCAAGATCGAAATTTGGGTGATAGTAGCGTTCTGAGGGATGTTGTTCACTTTGCAGATAGCCGCTGTCTAGCAATATTAGAAAATCTTGTTGCCAACGGTTATCAGGAGCAAGTTGCAGCCCTAGCACCATATCGCTTATCGTATCATGAGTTAGTGGTGTATTTAATGCCATATAACACACCATCAGCAATAGTTGTTGCTGAGAAGCAGTTAGGTTCTTGACGGCCAGTTGATGGCGGGACCGATTGCCGCGCTTGGGTGTGAATTGATCCATAAAGCGAAATGTCTGCTTAATGTGTCCAATATTGCCTTGCTGTAGCATATAAAGCTCGTCGCTGATGATGTCCAAGTCATCGGCGGCAGTTTTTATCGGGTAAAAATGTGCTTGTAAAAACTGCAATAGTTGTTTGGCCTCGCGTTGTGCAATGGGTTTACAGCTTATCTCGCTACCCGACCAGTGTGCATGACGTGCATCGGCTGTTACAACCAGCCAACATTGGCTAAGAAGCGCCCATGTGCCTAAGACTGCCTCTAACCATCTATCAATATTATCAAGCACCAGCAATACTTGTTCATCTTGTCGCACTGTCGCTAAATAGCTTTGAAAAGCACGCTGAGGGCTAACATTGCCATAGTTGATATGGAGGCTATTGCAGATGAGGCGCAATAAATCATCGGATGTAGCGGCGGATAGCGGCGAGCTACCTAGCTCAACCCATGCAACATCACTAATCGGCAACATCTCAATGCTGCGCTTGGCAACTTGAAGGGCGATGGTTGTTTTTCCGATACCCTTTGCACCATACAACAAAACTGCTTTGGTGCGCAGTAGTTGCTCTAGGGCAGTACGAATCGTTTGTTCTTGGCTAGGCAGCGGTGTTATGGGGTTAAAAGGCAGCGCCAAAAGGCAGCGTTTTTGCCGATACTGAAGTCGCGCTATAATTTCTTGCCGAATGATGTCTTGGCGTATCAGTTCTAAAAACTCATCCCGTTTGCGTTGCATGGTGCGATCTGTAACAGGAAAATAAGCATCTATTTCTTCAGTGCCCAGCCCTAACTCGGGCGTAAGAAATTGATAGTAAATCGAGCTAGCGGCCATGAGGATGTCATTATTGCTGGCAGCATCTTGGCGCAAGGCTGCAATATAATCGGCGATGGTTGTTTCGGTCTGTGGATGTGGGCGTTGGTGTTTTTGGCGCAAAGCCGCAAAGCGCTCTGTAACAATAGTAGCAACTAGATCGAACACCGCACGAGCGACGGCAGTGCTATCTTTTACATTTTCAGGGCGATGAAGCTGCTGCCGAATCAAAACATATTCAGAGAGTGGTGTTTCGGGCAGTTGATTATACTGCCCTAGTTTCTTAAGCACTTCACGGATAGTCTTGGGGGTTAAGGACGGCTCTAATACGGTCATCTAGCGCTGATTTTCACCACTTCGCGTCTGGGAAAGTATTGACATCTGCGTTGTGATAGACCCGCTTATACATGTGGAAGCCTGTAAAAGTATGCCCCAGAATGCCGTCATGAATAGCCCAAGAACGCCCACGAATGGTGCGCCATGCATCGGGGTGACGGAAAGGGGTGCTGCCGTCTAGTTGAGTGTGCAGTTCACCACCGGGTTGAAATTCTTGATGGATGCGCTCCATCTCTTTGCGGCCAACTGTATAACCAAAGCCATAACGTTCAAACACCACTGCATTATGATACGACAGTGGCTCGATCAAAAATAAGTCGTGTTGCATCATTTCAACAAAACGCTCAAAGTAAGGAACAGAGTTCCGAAAGCCTCTTAGACCTTGCCGAATTTGGCCGGGTGCAAGACCATCATGCAGGGCCTCTATCTCGGCATTAATGTTGCGTCCTGATGTGCCGAGGTTGGTGGATGATCCATCAGATAGCTGATCTACATGATAGCGTTTCGATTCCATATCGTTCATTACAACTAACAACACCATCAATTGCCCCAATAATGAATCCGCCATATTAAGATACATTACGGGGTCTTCAGCATCTGGATGATGATAAATCGTTAATTCCATAGCGCGGCTGTTGTGGGGTGCGCGTAAATGTACAACCCGTTTACCACTTATTGTGTGGGTAATGGGATCGATCCCAA
>CAZLPC010000100.1:0-8858 GCA_964561305.1 uncultured Anaerolineae bacterium | reverse complement strand
ATGGCAGTTGTCGAGCGTATCGCCGCCGAGTTGCGTGATGCAGGCTTACGATTGCACATTGATCGCCGCGAAGGGTTGTCGCCGGGCTTCAAATATAACGACTGGGAGATGCGTGGTGTGCCTGTGCGCCTAGAAGTTGGGCCAAAAGATGTGAACAACAACAAGGCAGCCCTTGCGCGGCGCGATGTGCCCGGCAAAGAAGGCAAGCAATTTGTAGATCAAGTCGGTATTGTGGCGACTGTGCAAAATTTATTGACTGATATTCAAGCCAACTTGCTGGCCCAAGCAACAGCTTTCCGTGATGGTCGTTTGCGCGAAGTTGTGGGCGATTATGATCGCTTTATCGAGATTATTCAAGGCGGCGAGTGGGCGCTAACGTGGTTTTCGGGTGATGCTGAGGGCGAGGCGAAGATTAAAGCCGATGCTCAGGCTGTTAGTCGTTGCTTTCCACTAGAACAACCCTATCCCGGCCAAAGCGGACCCTGCATTGTGACAGGACAAACCACCGACCGTATGGCCTACTTTTCCAAAGCCTATTAAGGTCTTTAGCGCATCAATAGGGAGCATCTCGCTCCCTCTTATTCCGGTTCTTCTTCTAGCTCATCATTGTGATAGCCAAATTTGTCGGCTACGCGGGTGACGGTGTGATGGGTGCGGAATAGGCTATAAAGGTCTTGGTGGCCGGGTACAGGATTCAGGATATTCTCTAGTTCCATAATTGAGACCCATGTGTCTAGGACAGCGCGTGTTACATGAATGCGTCCTTGAATGGTATCGGTGGTGATTGGCGACCGTTCTTGATAGAGATCGAGCAGTACCCTCACAAATTCATCGCGCTCGGCCAAATAACTTTGAACCAGATCAGAATCAAAGATTAATGAGATGCCTTTGGTACGATAGACACTCTGTGGATTTTCATACTCATCAATATTGACCGCGCCACGCTCATTTAACACTTCAATCACTTGCTGAAACACTGTGTTAGGATCATAAGGGCGCAGGCGCTTATGCAGGCTACCCAACGGACACCACGCGAAGCCTCTAAAACTGGTAAATTGCTCTACACTCACTACAATGCGCCGCATCATATCTTCTATGATTTCAGGGCTGGCAATGGGCTGAATATCGTCGGGCGGGGCGGTATCTTCGGGTGTGGGTGGCCGCACAGGATCGGGCAGGCGGATTACTGGCACTAAGTCGTCAGGATTGCTGGGGTGGGGCACTAACTCCCGCACCAAAAGCCCTTCGCGTACCAACGCGTCAATCCACTCCGAGCGCCAGTTGTCATCGCCATTTAACCCCGGATTGCTAAGGTCGGTGTCCATAGACAGACCCTTTAGCAAGAAGCCATAGTTCACATATTCCCAATTGCGCACTTCGAGGGTGTTGGCCACCCGATGCACGATGCGGTCACGAATAAGACGTGTCGCAATGGTTATTGAGTGGCGTAAGTTCAGCGTCACGGTGTCGTCGGCACTAATGTCTATTAGGCCTAAGCCTTTGGCCTGATAGAGCAATTCTTCGCCACGCGCTGGGCTAACAACGGTATGTACCTCGATCAAATGATCGGTTAAATCATCCATAGTTAAGGGCGAACGCGGGTGACGCGCTTTCAAAATATCGCATTGCAATACTACGCTTGACCATTGTGAAGGGCGGAAGATGAGTGGTTCGCCGTCTTCATTTAGTACAGCTTCTTCATAGATATGCCCTAGGTCGGTGTGGCGCTGAAAGTGGCCAAAGTCGTCAATATACTCAAGTAAAATGGCCGGATTATTCTCTAACATGCGGCTGGTGCTGCCATGAATGCCCCAGACCACCACCTGCTTACCGCGTGCCCGCAAGGCCCCAAACACATCATTAAAATCACGGTCGCCACTGGCAATAATAAAAATATCAGGGCTATTGGGGCTGGTGCTTGCCCCCATCACATCTTTGGCGATACGCATATCGGCACTGTTTTTGCCCGGCAGGTTAAACACCGGATCAATATTGGCCAGTGCCAAACGGCTGGGTGCTTCATCAGAAATTTCACGTCCTTGTGCATCTACCAAGGGGGGCAGGCTGCCGCGCTGGCCCCATGGCGCATAGGCCGCCATGCGCGTAATTTGCCCGTGGGCGCGGGCTTGCTTTGTGATGCTATCAACAAACAAGTCTAAATCAATGATATAACCTTGTTCGTTAAGCCCGATGGTAATGTTTTCAAAGTCAATATAGAGGGCTGCCGTTTTAGTGGGGATGCCTAGTACGGTACTAAGGGGCTGATAAATAACATTGTCTAGAGAAAGGGGTTGATCGCCCCAAATTCTTACACGTCCTTTTGGGCCAATTGCTAGCCGTTTTGCCAACAACGCAAAATTTTCTTGGGTAGTAACAATAATAAGCTCATCAATGGGGGTATCGTTTGCCGAAAAATAATTTATATAAAGCGCATCAGAAACAAAGGCGCGTTCGGGCACATTAAAAGGCTCGAAGCCATTAGTGACAAAAATTTGCTGCACATTCCAGCCAATGCGGCCCGGACGGGTGCGCTGTTTTGTCCAATCGCCTACTGCCACCGCCGTCAGTTGGTCGGCTGTAACAAGGCCAGAAGCTAGCGTTGCACCATTAAGTAAGGCTGTGGTGACATCATGGAGGTCTAGGGCTAAATGACTTTTTTCTAGATGATCTAGTAAATCATCCACATCAACAATTAAGTAAGCTTTCATTTGTTTAAGTAGACTTTTCTATATGACGCATTTTGATTAGGAATAAAGCATGAAAACATATCAATGTAGTATAACATAGCCTAAAAAATAATGTATATGAAGCATTGAACGCCCTAGCCTATCAATTGATAAGCTAGGGCCAATAAAAGTCTTTATGTGGTTAAAAAGCTAATCAATTGGTTCTTTAAAGACGACGTAGCGCCCAATGTCATCGCCCACGGCGATACAGGTTGCCATGTCTACTTTGAACTCATGACCGCCAGATACCCAGCGTAACCCTTCTTGCAGCAAACCTTGGCCTGCATAGCACACCGGGCGGTCGGCCTTGCGCTGCCAGCACATCGGACAACGCTCTAGGGTATAGATAAATTTGTCTTCTTCTTCTTGGACGTTAGAAATTTGGTCAGAAAATTGGGTGAAGATATTTGCCATTGCAGGCAACCCAATTTTCAGCTTCTGGGGCAAAGGCAACACCTTAAATGCCAAGTCACCGACACCTGCTAGCGCACCAAAGCCCTTTAAGGCTTCGGCAAACGTTGCACGCCCCGCCCGCAGCGCCAGACCACGACCGCCACGCGGGCCGTACATGGTTTCTAGGGCAATTTGCAAAGCGGTAAAATCGGCAAAATCAAACTGTTTATCAAGATTATCGGGTGGATAGTTGCCTTTTAGTTCTTCAAGTTTGGCCAACCGCAAAATCGCTGTTAGCCCGTTTGTACCCATAATTTCTTCCATCGCCAGAAGAAAAATGCGGGAGAACTTATTCGGGTAGTAATAGCCGCTTTTTTCCGGTGGCATTCTGCCTTTGCTCCTTACGATTCCGGTGAAGTTTCTCGACCAGCGCAACTGGGACACCAATAAATAATCTTGTCCCTAGCCACGATTAGTATAATTCATTTTTCGTTTACTGTCACGAGATGAGACTTTAAAAAACATCTATAAGAATATCAGGGACTACCTATAAATGCAAAACCCTCCATCTATTTAACTGAGTGTGAGTATAATGCAACATATAACATCAATCAAGAAAAATGAAAAAGTCCTAAAAATTATGCAATTTACGCCACAGCAAGAACAAGCAATTCGGACACAAGACCGCCATTTAATTGTAACGGCTGGCGCGGGCAGTGGCAAAACGCGGGTATTGGTAGAGCGATTTTTGCACTTGCTACGCCAAAACCCCACTTGGAAACTGACTGATATTGTAGCCATTACCTTTACTGAAAAAGCCGCCCGCGAAATGCGCGACCGAGTTCGCACCGCTATTGATGCCCAATTAGCGAATGCGAACACAGCAGCGCTAGTTGAGCAATGGCGACACCATCAAGCCGCCCTAGATGCGGCCCGCATTAGTACCATTCATGGATTATGCACCCAGTTGTTGCGAGCCAATCCTGTCGAGGCACGCCTAGACCCCAATTTTGCCGTATTAGATGAGGTGCAGGCGCGGTTGTTGGCTGGCGATGCAGTAGATCGAGCGATTGTGCATTTTCTTCAAGCGCATCCGCTTCAAGCCGATTTACTGTTGCAGCACTATTCTATTCGTCAAATACGCCTGATCTTGCGCAATTACGTCTCGCGTAGTGTTGTGCATCAATTTCAAATGACACTAACGCATCACACCGACCCCGCCACACTTTATAACCACTGGCAACAGCAGCGCCAAATCATTAATCAAGATGTGCTGGGGCGCATTCGTGACGATGCGGCCTTGCGCGAAGCCTGCAAATGGATTGACATTTTCAATCATAACACCACCATCCGCGAGGATAAGCTGTGGCCAGCATGGGCGGTGGTGCTAGAAATGCGCGAGCATTTGCTAGTTGAAGAGATAGATCCAGATGACGCGCTCGATATTTTGGTGCAATGGAGCAGCACCAAGAATATTAATCTAAGTGGTGGGGCCCAAAAATTTTGGGGCGACAAAGAGACAGTTCAAGAATCGAAGCGGCATTTGCGTCATATCCGTGACTCGGCGACAAACTATTTGTCGCAGATGATTGCACCCTTAAATGCGTTAGATGAACAATCCGCGGCCCTAACATTGGCATGGCGCGATCTCATTCTATATGCTGCCGATGTCTATAACGCCTTAAAAGCGGAGCAAAATGCGCTCGATTTTGATGATCTAGAATACCTGACCGTGATGTTGCTAGAAAATCATTCACAGGTCGCAGAACGCTATGCCGACCCACTGCACGGCGATTTTAAGCATATTATGGTAGACGAGTTTCAAGACACCAACGATGTTCAGCGCCGCATTATCTATAAATTGGCTGGCATGGATTTGCCAAATACAGGTGGGCGCTTGTTTGTAGTGGGCGATCCCAAACAAAGTATTTATGCTTTTCGGGGTGCAGATGTGCGGGTGTTTGGGAATGTGCAAGCCGATATTGTGGGCTATGGTGGGCAAGTGGTCTCACTTAGTCAGTCCTTCCGCACCCATCAGTATCTTATCGAAAATTTTAATGTGCTATTCAACGATATTTTGCCCGTACCCAGTGGCCCCGTCGCTGAATATATGGTCAGCCACGAAGCCATGAGTGCCTTTCGGCCCGCTGAACCCATACACCAGCCCTCTATTTACCTTAAAATTTTTCAAAAAGCACCTAGCACGGCTGTAAATACCAACGAGTGGGAAGCTGAACACATCGCTCAATTGATCCAAGCATGGGTTGGTCAGAAAACGGTGTGGGATCGGCAAGATGGTTTGCGCCCCATGCGTTATGGCGACATTGCGCTGCTGTTTCAATCGCTCAATAATGCGACAGAATTTGAGGTGGCTTTTCAAGCGGCCGGCATTCCCTTTATCACTATTGGTGGGCGCGGCTACTTCGAGCGTCAAGAAGTGTGGGACATGCTTAATTTATTGGCAGTATTATATCGTCCCAGCGATGACTTGGCGCTGGCTTCAGTGCTACGCTCACCCATGATTGGCCTTAGCGACGATGCCTTGTTGCTGTTGCGTCTGCGTTTATACAATAAAAAGCCGCTTCCCTTGTGGCGGGCGCTAATGGCGACTGAACTTGATGTGGCATGGCCGCTCATTGATGAACCAAGCGATCTAGCAGCCCTAGATTTTGCCCAAGCGGTATTATCCGATTTGCGCCAATTGGCGGGGCGTTTAACCATTGCCGAATTGATCAGCGCGGCCCTAGATGCGACCAGCTTTGAGGCGACACTATTGGCCATGCAAGATGGTGAATTGCGGCGGGCCAATGTGCTAAAGTTGTTAAGCGTTGCACGCCAACAACAACATGTATCCCTTAGCGAGTTCACGCAATTTATTCAAGATATGACGACTTTTGAAGCCCGCGAAGGCGACGCAGTAGTAGAAACCACCGATACCGTGCAACTGATGACGGTGCACAAAAGTAAGGGCCTTGAGTTTCCGATGGTGATTTTACCGCGCTGTGATTGGTCGCGGAGGCAGGGTGACGACAGCGCCGTGCTGATGGATCGCAATGTGGGACCAGTGGCTGCCATTCGGGATGATGAACCCCAAGAGTCTGACGACGATGACAATACTCTTAAAACCGATCAACCCCAACCATCGGTCTATAAAATGGTGCAGGCTTTCAGCAAATGGCGCGAACAAGCCGAGCGACGGCGCTTGCTTTATGTGGCCATGACCCGCGCCCAAGATTACCTGGTGATGAGTAGTAGCAAGCTTCCAGCAGAAAAATCTTGGACATGGGCGACTGAAGTGCTGCGCGTTGTGTTCGGCGAAGAGTGGCACAAGCAAGTAAAAGATAAGCCTGCATCGGATGAAGAGATACTGAATTTGGGAGCAGGCACGGTCGCGTTTGAGACGAAGGTGTTCGATCAACCCCTAAAGCGTGATCGGCGTGATAGTGTGGCCGCCAAGCAAGGCCCCTCCAGCACCACTGCTTACGCAGCGTTTCCATTATTAGACTCGCCGCAAATTCATATACCCGGCTGGCGGCTGCATGTTTCGGCCACAGATCTAGAATTTTTTGGGCGTGTGCGACAACTTAACTCGGCTACGGCTACGGGCGAGTTTAAGATGCGCTTATTGCGCGATCAACCACTCCCTATTCGTCCGGTAATCGCTCAGCGCCAGCGTTCCACCGAGACGATTATTGGCAACGTGGTGCATCGGGCCCTACAAATGCAGGCGGTTATCTCTGATGCGCTATCGCTGGCCGATTTACGTCAATTGCTGGGGGGCTTTGCATGGGAAGAAGGTGCAATAGAGCGACATCAGCAAAAACAAGTTGTAGATGATGCCGTAGATTTGCTGCGAAAATATGCCAGTAGCGAATTGGCCAAGCAGGTCGCCTCAGCGTCACAGGTCTTTCGAGAATTGGAGTTTGTTTATGAGTACGAACGCTATGTTATTCATGGTATGATTGACCTGTTGTTTGAACAGGCGGGGCGCTGGTATGTGGTAGACTATAAGACCAGCCGCATTCCTGAACCCTATACCCTAAAGACATTTTCACAACGCTATTGCTATCAGATGGGGGCCTATGCGGCTGCGGTTCAGGCACAGTTTGGCCAAGAACACCCCCCGACAGTGATGATTTATTATTTGCGCCGACAAGCGCTGTATATCATGCCCGAAGCCGACTGGCGGGGGGCATTGCAAACCTTAGATCAAGACCTTACATCTACACTAAATGCCGAATAAACAAGGAGTGATTATGACACAGCCAACACCTATTACGGTTGCCTATGGCGATGGTATTGGCCCAGAAATTATGGAAGCGTCGCTGCGGGTACTAGAAGCGGCTGGCGCTAATCTCGAAATCGAGACGATTTTGGTGGGCGAAAAAGCCTATCATGCTGGCCATTCAGGGGGCATTAGCCCTGAAGCGTGGGCATCGTTGCGGCGCACACGGGTGCTCTATAAATCACCCATAACAACGCCACAAGGCGGTGGCTTTAAGAGCCTGAACGTGACCTTGCGTAAATCTATGGGGATGTATGCCAATGTGCGCCCGTGTGTGTCTTATGCGCCCTTTATTGACACCAAGCATCCTCTGATGGATGTGGTAGTGGTTCGAGAAAATGAAGAAGACCTATATGCGGGCATTGAACATCGGCAAACCAATGAAGTCTATCAATGCCTGAAGCTGATTTCGCGGCCCGGCACCGAGCGCATCGTGCGCTATGGCTTTGAATATGCCCGCCGCAACCAGCGCCGCAAGGTCAGTTGCTTCACCAAAGATAACATCATGAAAATGACGGATGGCCTCTTTCATCAAATTTTTGAAGACGTGGCCAAAGAATATCCTGATATTCAAAGCGAACACATGATTATTGACATCGGGACAGCCCGCTTGGCCTCGCATCCCGATCAATTTGACGTGCTGATTTTGCCCAATTTATATGGCGACATATTGTCGGATGTGACGGCTCAATTGACGGGGTCGGTGGGTTTGGGTGGCTCGGCTAATGTGGGCGAGCATCTGGCTATGTTTGAGGCCATTCATGGCTCGGCTCCTGACATTGCCGGGCGGGGCATCGCCAATCCATCTGGGTTGTTATTGGCGGGTGTAATGATGTTGGTGCATATTGGCCAATCTGATGTAGCCGAACGCATCCATAACGCATGGCTGGCTACGCTTGAAGAAGGCATTCATACTGGCGATATCTATAAAGCCGATGTGAGCCGCGAGTTTGCCAACACAGCCAGTTTTACTGATGCGGTGATTGCGCGGCTGGGCCAAGAACCCGTTAAGCTGCGCCCCATTCGCTATGCCCGCGCCGATAAAGATGACCTCATTAAGGTTGTCTCGACTGCAAAATCAAATGCCGCCAAGAAAGACCTGTTGGGTGTGGATGTGTTTTTAGATTGGGATCAAGACTCACGTGATCCCAATGTATTGGGCAAGCATGTGGAAGCCAATTGCAACGGCGATGGCTTGACGCTGAAAATGATTACCAATCGTGGGCAAAAGGTGTATCCAGATGGAATGCCCGAAACCTTCTGCACCGATCATTGGCGTTGTCGCTTTGTCAGTGCCGACGATCAACCAATCCAGCACCAACAAATTATACGGCTATTGGATCGGGTGGCATTGGCTGGGCTAGACTTTATCAAGACCGAAAATCTGTATTATTTTGATGGCGAGCGCGGCTATACCCTAGGGCAAGGGGAGTAGGCTGGACGGTTGCCAGCGC
>CAZLPC010000099.1:0-8875 GCA_964561305.1 uncultured Anaerolineae bacterium | reverse complement strand
AAAAACAGCTACTCTCACTTCATTAAATTAGCCTAAACAAAACGCCCAATATATTCATCATACATCGGGCGCTAGGATTTTGGCGACTTTATTTAAGGTTTTATTCGGCGGGGGCTTCGGTCGAAATCACCGAATTGTCACCACTAAAAGGATTGGGTACATAGCGGTCGGCGTGCCAGTCGTTGTGCCATTCTTCGTTATTCACGAAATATCGAAATTGATATTCTTCGTTTAGCTGCAAGTCAAGGCTGGCCTCATAACGTACGCCAGACTTGTTTTCGATGCGCTCCATCGGGGTTGCGGCTTCGTCCCAGTCATTAAAATCGCCCACGACAAAAGCGCTTGTAGCATCAATAGCAAGGGCATCGGGCAATATAAAAGTGACTTTGCACTTGGTTTTCATAAACTTTTTCTTGATCATAGACTACCGTCTCCTGTTGACTTCAATGGGTGTCTAGTGAATACACAATCATTGTGTTTGGGTATCACCTGTGACGCGCAAGGGTTATGACTGCTTACGTCGTCGGCCTTTGTTATATAACAGCCTTATGGTTAGGGCGCTAGGTATTTGTCACAACTTAGCCATTTTCGCCAATAAATAGAGTATACATTAGGCAATCCTGACAAGCATAATGCCACACCTCAGGATTTCTTCAGATACCACGTCAAGATAGCACATATCTAGCTCTTCTGTGAAATAAGGACACCCATCATGCCAAAAATTGAACCCAGCCCACGTCGCATTCGTGTGCAGTTTAATGGTGAGATCATCGCCGATAGCACGGCTATGCTGCTGATGCTTGGCCGACGACCCGCCTATTTCTTTCCGCAACAAGATGTGAAAATGGCATTTTTACAAGTATCCGAACATAGCCGCAACGATAGCATTGGCACAACCCAACACTGGACAGTCAGCGTAAATGACAAAATCGTCCCCAATGCTGCCTATACCTATACCAGCTTCCGAGAAGACACGCCTACTACCCTAGATCATTATCTCACTTTTACATGGGACGATATGGATGTATGGTATGAAGAAGCCGAAGAAATTTTTGGGCATCCCCGTGACCCTTATCATCGGGTAGATGTGCGGCGCAGTGATCGGCATGTGCGTGTCGAAATTGATGGCGTGACCATAGCTGATACGAGCAATGCTTTTTTCTTGTTCGAGACGAACATCCGTCCGCGCTATTACATTCCTCAAGCCGACATTCGTATGGATTTGCTGGCCCGCACCACCACCCAAACCATCTGCCCTTATAAAGGTTTCGCCAGCTACTGGTCGGCAATTATAAACGGCCGAGTGCATGAGGACATTGTATGGGCGTATGAGCATCCACTTCCCGAATCTATCCAAATCAAAGATGCGCTATCGTTCTATAATGAGAAGCTGGATATTTATATAGACGGCGTATTGGAGGCTAAATGACACAGCTACAACTTATCCGCACGATTAGCGCCCATAAGGGTTGGGTACGTCACATCAGCCGCGTCAACAAAAGGCATATTTTAACCGCTTCAGACGACCATAGCATCAAATTATGGGATTGGGAGACGGGCGATCTCATCCAATCCTATTGGGGACATAGCGACGTTGTGCGACAAGCCTATTTACTAGATGCCGATCACATTTTGTCGGCTTCGTTTGATAAAACCCTACGCCTCTGGGACATTTATACAGGGGCAGTATTGCGCGTCTTTGAAGGGCATCAGTCGGCAGTGCGCGTTATTTTACCGCTCGATCCACCATACATTCTCTCTGGCTCTGAAGATGAGACGCTGCGCTTATGGAATTTGGAAACCAATCAGCAAGAACGTGTAATCACAGGACATACCGAATGGATTAACGGCGTGATCCGCGTAGATCAACACAGTCTCTTATCCGGCTCAGGCGACTATACGCTGCGGTTATGGGATATGAATACATGGGAAACCATCCGCGTGTTTGAAGGTCATACGCACTGGGTGGCCAATATCGCTTATGTGGATGCCAACCGCGCCCTTTCGGCTGGCTCAGATGGGGATATACGTTTATGGGATTTAGCGAGTGGCCAAACCCTGCAATTATATGGCGATCACACCGATTCTGTTCGTAGTGCCATCCCCTTTAGAAATGAGTGGATACTCTCGGCCTCGTTTGATAAAACGGTTCGTCTCTGGAAACTGAATAGCGGCGAACAAATCGCCAGCTATACGCTAGAAAATGCCCCACTCTATGTGCAAGCGCTCGACGATCAACATGCGGCTGTTGGCGATGAAAGCGGACAGCTACACATCATTCAGGTTCAAGTCTAATTTTTCGATGCCTGTTGCATCTAGGGTAGCAGCAATTGCTTGCAGGGTTTGGCCGGTTTCGGGGTGCACGAAAGTAGGAGCCAACTCTGCTAGTGGAATAGCGACATAAGCAAAACGCACTATGTCGTTATCGGGTACACGCCACGGCTTGAGCCCATACTCAAATATATGATTGCCCCATAAAGATACGTCTAAATCTATGGTACGTGGGCCCGCACGATTATTGGGATCGCGTACCCGCTCCAAAAATTGCTCTAATCCCCCGCCCACTTGTTGACGAAAACTGGCTGCATCTAACACCGTCTGTAGCTTTACAGCCGCGTTCAAAAAATCATCTTGAGCGGTAAATTCTTGCGGCGGTGTGCGATACACCGATGATACCGCTAAAACCGTGCAATGCTGGCGTAGATAGGCTATGGCCCGCGCCATATTCTCATAAGGGTTGATATTTGACCCCAACATTATATATACATCAAGCGACATCTTCATTTCCTTTGGATTGATAGACCGCAACGCGATAGAGCCACACCGAGGAACCAATGCCAGTATAGATACTATATTCTAGCGAAAACAGCCATGTTGCTAAAAATGTGGCAAGCATGTCAACACGCGTTCGATGTAGGGGCCTAACGACAAAATAAGCCCCACAACCAAACCCTCAAAAACATAGACAGGTGTGTTTTGGCCCCGGCGTTGATATTGACCGCTGTTCTGGAAAACGAAGCGCAACTTGACATCTCTTGAAAAAAACTTGCAGCCACAATCGTAAAACCCATGGCTTAGGGCGCACTGGCCACTGCGTCCGTTAGCTCTGCCAATACATCGGGGAGAAAAGTTGCAGACTATAGCCATATTTATGGCGCATGTTGCCGTGGACTCATTGCTATAACAAAAAAGCACCCTCAAGTGCTATGAAGGTGCTTTTGCATGAATACCATACATCAAAATTGCCGAGTACGGATCACATACGGCGGTTATAAAACTCGACCACCAGTTGTTCGTTAATGTAAACTGGGATTTCTTTGCGCTCTGGCACGTATTTCAGTTCAACCCGGAAATCTTTCATGTTCACATCTAAATAGTTAGGAGGCGGCGCTGCTTCTTCGCTCCACTCTTTGATATGAACGTTGCGTTGCATCTTGTCGTGCAAGGTGATCACCTCGCCGGGGCTGACCGTGTACGAAGGACGGTCTACGCGCTTGCCATCAATCAAAATGTGGCCATGCACCACCAACTGACGCGCTGCCCAGATAGTGGGGGCAATGCCAGTACGATAGATCACGTTGTCTAGGCGACGCTCTAACAAAACCAGCAGATTATGACCCGTTTGGCCGGGCAGAGAAGTCGCTTTAACAAAGTAATTCCGCATTTGGCGCTCTAGCACGTTATAGACAAAACGCAACTTTTGTTTTTCGTCAAGCTGCATGGGAAAGTAGCTGCGGCGCTTGCCGCGCACAAATTGCTGGGCTGTGCCATGATCGCCCGCCGGATAGGGGCGCTTTTCAATAATTTTTTGATACTTACGACGTGGTACAAGCACTTCGCCAAAGCGGCGTTGCACTTTGGACTTTTTATGGGTAACAGGCATTAGATTTGATGCTCCTATAACATAGTACGATTGACGGTAGAACACTGCGCTCTACCTCAGTTCAAAATGTTGTTGTGCAGCGATTGGTGGCCTGTTTCTGCAACAAGAAGGCTGCATACTGGTTTACAAATGTATGGGCAGACCCACACACTCAGGCGGTGCTGCATTGTGCCGTTGGGCGCGTGCAATTATACACAACCCTGTTAAATTCTGAAGTGCCAATGTTTTACACGGCTGTCAGCAAAATTGGCTGGGCATTGGTAATGACAATGGTATGCTCATATTGAGCGACCAATGTACCGTTGGTTTTTAATAGCCAACCGTCGCCCCCTTCTTCAATGCGCGTGGGCTGCATAGCAATAAATGGCTCTAGGGTTAGCACCATGCCCGCTTCAAAACGTTCTTTGTTGGCGGGATTATAAAAATGGGGCACACTCGGCGACTCGTGAATAAACCGCCCAATGCCATGCCCACTTAATTCACGCACTACAAAAAAGCCTTGTTTTTTTGCATAAGCCTCAACTGCTTTGCCTACCATATTGATGGGTTGGCCGGCGCGTGCTTGCTGAATCGCCACATCAAGGGCGCGTCGGGCTACGCGCAACAATTTTTGCTTGGCTGGATCATAAGGCGGCACAGAAAAACTGGCCCCGCTGTCAGCCCAATAGCCATCTTTTTCTGCCGACACGTCAATATTCACCAGATCGCCGGCCTTAATTACGCGGTCAGGGCTGGGGATGCCGTGCGCGGCTTCATGATTGATGCTGATACAGGTATGGCCGGGAAAGTTGTAGGCCAAAATGGGGGCCGACTGTGCCCCATGGCGGGTCAAAAACTCTGCCCCAATTGCATCTAGTTCAGCAGTGGTTAAGCCGGGGCGCAAGTGTTGGGCCATGTGTTGAATCGTCAGGCCAATAATGCGCCCAATATTTTTTAGACCCTGAAGGTCTTGCTCGTTTTCAACTGTCATGCTTACTCCGTTTTAGTGGCAATTGGATGTTCACTGATCAGGCGCGAGATGGTGCGTGTCAAAAGTTCGATACGCTCAAACATCATCGGCAAATAGATCATCTCTTCTTGGGTATGAATGCCGTGTGCTGGTGCACCCATGCCACAAATAGTTGGTATGCCCGTTGCGCTGACAAAGTTGGCATCGCTGCCGCCGCCACGCACCAACGGAACCACATTATGCTGTAGCTTGGCGGCTTCTTCAAGCACAATATCGGCCAATGATAAATTATGTGGCGTTTTTTCCATGGGTGGAATAAACGCCGCAGTCGTCATCTCAACACTATCCCACAAATCAAGCATAGGATTATGGACGTAGCGCCGCGTTAAAATGTCTTCAATAGTAGCTTTGGTGGCTAGGCCATCTTGGGTCGTAAAATAGCGGAAGCTGACCGCCGCATCTACACTACCCGCAACTGTATTGGGCGAAACCCCGCCCGAGACCAAGCCCACATTTACCGTTACACCGCGTTCGTAGTCATTTAGGGCTTGCAGGGCCACAATCCGATGCCCCAACGCATCAATCGCGCTTAGGCCATCTTGGGGCACACCGCTATGACAGGCCTTGCCCTTAACTGTGAAGTTGATAAGGGCATAGCCGCGTCGCTGAATGACCACACCCAACGGCACAACGGGGGACAAATCGCCCTGTGGAAAGCCGGGTTCTAGGCCTATCGCGTAATCTGCGCCTATATGGCCGGCCATATACCAATCTCGAATCGTTGGCGATCCGCTCTCTTCATCAGCGCTAACCACCAATTGCACATCATACTCATCGAATAGCTCACGGATGGCAAACATAGCCCACAAACCCATAAGGAGGCCCCCTTTAATATCGCCCACGCCGGGTCCGCGCACATAGCCATTGCCAAGTGACTGATAGGCATTAAAGCCGCTATCGGGTGCAAATACAGTATCCATGTGAGCAATCAGTAAAATACGAGGGCGTTTTTCGCCATGCTGCATCTTAATGAGGCGGCTACGGCCACACACGACTTCAACTGTCAGCGCATGATCCTGAGCAAATTGAGACAATACATCCATGCCATGATCCACCCCAATATGATTGGGGGTGTGAGTGTTGATCTCGACTAATGTCTTCAAAAATACTTCGATGTCGTTTTTTTGTGGGGCTAGCCAGCTAGAAAAATCTGAGAGTCGCATGTGGCGTTAAAACACTTAACTGTTGATAGGGCGGACAAGTTAAGTCATTTTAACGCCATTATAGCCAAGTTGCTATGCCGAGCTAAGTTGCGCCAAAATTTTAGAGACCACATTAATGTTGCGCTGCTTGCCATCATCGCGCAATTCACGGGCTGCTTCTGAGAAGTAGTCGTGGGTAGAGAGGAATTCGAGTTGCCATTGATACCAGTCTTGGTCGCTGTGGTCTATGCCAAAGTTCGATAGTTCGCGGCGCAGGTTGCCACTTACCGTAAAATAATCAGGACGGCCCAACGAGTCGAGATCGGCATCTACCATTAATGACTCTAGCAAATCTCGCGGATTTTGTGGCACTTTAGTGGCCATAATCAGCCGACAAATCGCTTCAATTTGATCGTCTGTATAGCCAAAATTCGGCAATTGTTCGCGGGCAATGTGTGTACTGCGTAACTCATGATCATTCCCATCAGCGCTTTCTACAAAGCCCAAATCATGAAATGCAGCAGCCGTTCTTAACAACAACAATCGCTCGCCATTAATCCCGATATGGAATGCTAAACGCTCGATAGCAGGCAGCATATCGTCGCGGGTGTGTGCCGCCGAATGATAAATCAATTTGTCGTCTAGCTCGCGCTCTAATCGGTTAACAGCATATTTTTTAGCGCCTTCAAAGTCAGGGACACGGCCCATACCTACCCTTTCCACTCTGTCACTTTTACATGACTTATTTATCATCTATGAGAATTATTGTAATATAAGAATTGGGAAATCGAATACAATACATAGGTTTAAAGTGGCGCAAAAATAATAGGGATTTCGATTAATCTCGATTTAGACAACATCAAAAAACCCGTCATTTCACGGAAATGAACGGGTCTTTGTTAATAATTGTTATGGTGATTAGGGTTATGATTCTGTGGTGGGGACGTTAGCGGCGCGTTTGGTTGGGGCCGGGGCTGGCAACTGCTCATCAGAAGCTGGTTTAACCACACCATTAAAGCCACCCAAAATAAATTGGTCAGTTAAATCACGGGCGATATCGTCGGCATGTTGCACAGGTGGCGACTTCATGAAGTAAGATGACGGCGCTTCTAGCGTGCCGCTAAGGCCACGGTCTAGGCCAATCTTGGCACAACGCACTGCATCAATAATAATACCGGCGCTGTTGGGACTGTCCCATACCTCTAGTTTCAGCTCTAAAGTAAGCGGTACACCACCAAAAGACTCTCCCTCGATACGAATGTGGGCCCATTTGCGGTCAGTTAGCCACGGTACATAGTCGCTGGGGCCAATATACACATCGTCAGATGGCAATTCATAAGGCAGTTGGCTGGTTACGCTGTTGGTCTTCGAGATTTTTTTGCTTTCCAAACGTTCACGATCCAACATGTTATAAAAGTCCATGTTGCCACCCACATTTAGTTGGCTCATGCGTAAAATCTTCACACCGCGCTCATGAAACAGTCTCGTCAGTACACGGTGAACGATTGTCGCGCCCACTTGGCTCTTAATGTCATCGCCGATAAGCGGCAGGCCCCGTTGGGCAAAACGTTGTTGCCAATAGGGTTCGCGGGCAATAAAGACCGGAATGGCGTTGACAAAGGCACAGCCTGCATTCAAAATTTGCTCGACATACCACTTGGTGGCTTGCTCGCTGCCGACAGGCAGATAGTTGACCACTACATCGGTTTTGGTGTCTTTCAAAATTTGGACAATATCGGCAGTGGGGCCGGGTGCTTTGGTAATTTTGCGGGCAAGATATGTACCCAAGCCATCGTGGGTCATACCGCGTTCAACAGTCACACCCAAATGGGGTACATCGGTAAATTTGATGGTGTTGTTTTGACCGGCCCAAATCGCCTCGCTAAGGTCTTTGCCAACTTTTTCAACATCTATATCAATGGCAGCACTAAATTCAATGTCTGAAATGTGGTAGCCACCCAAATTGACGTGCATCAAGCCGGGTACAAAATCATTTTCGTTGGCGTTGCGATAAAACTGCACACCTTGAATGAGGGAGTTGGCACAGTTGCCAACACCAATAATAGCCACACGAACTTTCTTTTTCGCCACGAATGAGCCTCCTTGGTGCGGGATTGGCGCTTACGGTTGCATAATTTTATTCTGAGCTAATTTTTCTTAACAGAATGTGTTGTAGTGTAGCGAACATATCAACTGCATGACAAGACCAAACCGCCCTAAAAGCAAAAGCCTAGCAATCGTCATGTTGTTACAATGCAAGCCGATACAAAACTTTGCTATAATCAATGCACATTTTGGACTATTTCTTCTAGAAAAGCATCTTTTTAGACAACATTTGTTGCTGGCATTGCAACAAAAGGATGGACAGCTTGACCCTAGAACAACAAAATCAGCGCGAAGCCAGCCCAGCCGTGTTTAATGGACACAACATCACAGCTGATGCCCCCGTTGCTGAACATGGTGTCGCTGATCATTCACCCCAAAAAGTTACCAACACACATTTGTTTAACCAACTTATGCAACTGTTGGTGGTTTTGATTGATATTATCATGTTATCCGCAGCTTTTGTGCTGGGCTATTATGCCCGCAACACATTGCCTATTCCAGAACTACCCATAACCGAGCCGCCCCCACTCTCTGAATATTTACCCATGTTGGGTGTACATTCTGCCACTATTATTATTTTTTTCTATTTGGCTCGCATGTATCACATGCGCCGTGCCATCCATCGCTTCGATTTAAGCATCGCCATTGCCCAGAACGTATCTATGGGTACGTTTATCGCAGTTGCCATCGAAACACTGGCCTTCAAAAACAGTGGTTTCGCACTCGACTATCCGC
>CAZLPC010000098.1:7695-9042 GCA_964561305.1 uncultured Anaerolineae bacterium | reverse complement strand
AGATAAATGCCGCGCTCGGTGGCTGCCTCCACAATTTGATCGAAACGCCATGCCGAAAGCTGACCGTTATCGCCATATTGGCCGGGTGGCGATGTCCACTCTAGCCCAATAAACCATGGCACATCTATGTTGATGCGGGCATAATTGGCTCCGGCAGCGGCCAGCTCATTTAACCATTCAATATATTGATAGAGACCGCCGCCATCTGACCATGACCACGCTAGGTTTTGTCCAATTGGGAAGAAACTATCACCATTTCCAAAAGCAAAATAACGTGGGTTATCGCTTATTTGCACAAAACCACGCGCTTCAAGATTTGTTTCCACAGTTAATATGCGGTTTTCATAGATAGAAATGGGTTGGTTGCCTACTGTTCCATCTATTGTATAACGCCACTCTCCAGCGATGGTGGGCGTAAAACGCACGCGCCACTCGCCATCTCCAGTAGGACGCAGGTCGTCGGCCTCGCAGCGATTAGGGCTACAAAAATCGTCATACGGCTGCATAAAAAATGCAGGCACTCGTACTGTGTCACCAGACGGGCTGCGAAAAGTTGCGCCGATGTCTATGCTAGTGGGGTCGTAAGGATTGCTATATTCATCATCAATCGGCACTCTTATTTCAAATTGCTCATATTGGCGTATGGCATTGCTTTGGGGTGGCGCTGAGGCTTTAGATAGGCTTGGGCTGGTGGCCAAGATGCCATATAAAAATCCTACTATCATCAGCAATAAAGGCCATCTTTTGGGCATTGTATAGTCCACTCTATTATATCTTGCGTTATTGCTATCATTCTTAATCGAAAGCTCGGCAAACCACAACAGGCGCTTGCTTGGCGATTAAATGTCGGAAAGAAACAGGAAAACCATAAAGGAAATTTGCCGCATGGTGGGGCAGTGTTATAATAATGCCGATACCATATTCACATTGCAAGCATGTTTTAGGCGAGGACAGCGTGGTTTTGCAGCAAACATCCGAGACCAATTATCTTTCAGCAATGCTTCAAACAACTCAGGCAATGGCAGCCGGCCTGCCCATTGACGGTGTTTTGACGCTCGTTTTAGAGCGAATTGCGACAATAACCAATTCTATAGCTGTGCGGCTTGTATTGGTGCGGCCCTTCGAGTCAGTAACATTTGCTGCTGGTCTGCAACATGATCGGCTGGCCGAAGTTGACTTGCCATTATTACAATATGGTATCGAGCAAGGTATTGCTATCACATTAAAAGATTTTTCGCAGGTTGCAGCATTGTCTGCCTTGGCCGATCAAATAGGCACAGTGATGATTGTGCCGCTAGAGCTGCATAATGCCGAACAACAAGCCGTTATTTGGCTGGGTTTTACGAC
>CAZLPC010000098.1:4629-7685 GCA_964561305.1 uncultured Anaerolineae bacterium | reverse complement strand
GCAACTTGCCACCGATACTATTACAGTGCTAAATATTTTAGCTTTGCAAGCCATGATCGTTTTAAACCAAGACTATGCCGAACAACTGGCCGAAACCCAGCGCGAGCATCATTTGGCTTTATTAGCGAATGACGTAGAGCCGATTATTATCGTGGACAAACGCTATCGCATACAGGTCATTAATCCGGCGGCGTTGTCGTTATTTAATGTAGATGGCGATTCTGCACTGGGTCAATCTTTTGATGTAGTGATTGATAATGTGCAACTAAATAAGATGATTAAATCGGGTTTTGATTCACCTGCTGATGTTGAATTTACTGCCGAAAATGGCATGACTTTTTCGCCGCATGTTAGCCCTGTTTTTTCATCGGCAAATGAATTGCGCGGCTGGCTATTGGTCTTGCGCGATGTCACCCGCTTTAAAAATCTTAGCGAAAATATGAGCAATTTCTTACATACGGTTTCGCACGATATTCGCTCGCCCATGACTGCCGCCAAAGGCTATGTGGATATGTTGCGAATGATTGGCGAGGTAAACGAGCGTCAAGAGCAATTTATCGGCAAAATTTTAGCCAGCATTAACGACATGACCAATCTGGTCGAGAAAGTGCTAGATGCTGGGCGGCTTGATCCTGAAATGGATGTATACGAAATTCGGCGAGAAACCACTGACCCCTCAGCGATTGTGCAAAAAGTGGTTTCGACCCTTAGCAATGCTGCCGAACAAAAGAAACTGCAACTGACGTATGAAGTGTCTCCTCAAGTGCCCATAATGCACATTGACGAACTAATGACCGAACGCGCCATGATGAACTTGGTCGAAAATGCCATTAAATATACCCCCGAGGGCGGCAAGGTACATGTGATGGCGCGTGTTGAAGACAATATGTTGGTGATGTCGGTGACAGATAATGGTTATGGTATTTCGCCCGATGATCAACAACGCTTATTCGAGCGTGGTGAGCGCGTGCGTCGCAAAGAGCATAAAGGCATTCGGGGGTCTGGGTTGGGGTTGTTTATTGTCCGCAATGTGGCCCGCAAGCATGGTGGTTTTGCCACAGTAAAAAGCGATGTAGGGCAGGGCAGCACTTTCTCAATCTCGATTCCACTGATTGGTGAAAACTTGATGGGGGGTGGCTACGGGGCTGCTGAAGGTTCATAAAGCCGTTGTAAACTGCTCATGATTTGTCTAATAACCGCCCCAAGCATCCGATAAAGGCCAATACGATGCCATTTCACGATACGCGCCTTACGGCCAAAAAAATTGCACAACGTCTTGCACTTATTGAGCCACTGGTTTATCGGCGCAAGCACACCCTAGATCCATTTCGACTAAAACCACTTGCTGCCCCTGCTTGGCACCCCTCTGTTGATTTTTTTAAGGATAGTGCCGATTGGCCGGCGATCTTGCCACAGCAGTATTGGGGAGAACCCGACCTAAACTTTGTGCTGGCTGGTCAATTTGTTGTGCCGCCACACTTTTCGACAGATGGCAATAGTGCGCTTTTTTTGCCATTAGGCGATGCTGGCTCATTTAGCCATCCTGAAGCATTGGTGTATATTGATGGGCAACCGTATGCGGCTGTAGACCGGCATCATCAAGAACTATTATTGCCGCGCCATGTTTGCGATGGTCAGACGCATACGCTTTGGCTACATGGCTGGACAGGCTTATTAGATAATGTTTTTGGTGGGCAATATCGGCAATTATTGATGCAAGCCTGTTTTGTCGTTGAGATTGATGCTCTTACACGCCAACTGGTGATAACGGTGCGCGGTGCGCTGTTGGCTGCCGATTTGCTGGAGCCTACACATCCTGCCAAAGATCGTCTATATAACGCGCTAGATGCTACATTTAAGTCCTTAGACACCCGCGAGCCACTTTCTGATGCGTTTTATGCAAGCGTACCCACCGCGCTAGAGATATTGCAAGCAGGTATTGTATCGGCAGGATCGGCATTAGATGTTGATCTTATTGCCGCCGGACACGCCCATATTGATGTGGCGTGGCTGTGGACATTGGCGCAAACCCGCCAAAAAGCAGCCCGAACTTTTCACACGGTTTTGCGCCTGATGGAGCAATTTCCTGACTATCATTTCACACAAAGCCAACCCCAGCTTTATGCCTATATACAACAAGACTACCCCCACCTATTAGAGTCCATTAAAGCGCGGGTAGCCGAAGGGCGCTGGGAGCCAATTGGTGGCATGTGGGTAGAGGCAGACTGCAATATTAGCGGGCCAGAGTCATTGGCACGCCAGTTTGTGTTGGGGCGGGCCTATTTTCAGGAATTGTTTGGCCCTGATGCTGAATCGCCAGTGTTATGGTTGCCAGATGTGTTTGGCTATGCGTGGAACCTGCCCCAACTTATTAAGCAAGCTGGCCTAGACTATTTTTTCACCATTAAAATTGGCTGGAATCAATATAACAAATTGCCTTATGATTCGTTTTGGTGGCAAGGACTAGATGGAACAAAGGTGCTGACACATTTTAGCACTGCCCCAGAGCATCCGTGGGTAGGCAAGGCCGATGGCACTAGCCTGATGAATCCAGCCACCTATAATGCCCATTTAGATGCTTTCACAGTGTTGGGGTCTTGGGCAAAACTGAAGCACAAAGAAGCACAACAAGTCTTGCTAATGAGCTATGGTTGGGGCGATGGCGGTGGTGGCCCCACCCGCGAAATGAATGAAAATGCTCGATTACTGCGCGACTTTCCGGCTATGCCGCGTGTGCAACAAGGCAAGGTGATAGACTTTTTTCGCCGCCTAGAAGCTGAAAGTGGTGACCAACTACCCACATGGAGCAGTGAGCTTTATCTGGAAATTCATCGCGGCACTTATACTACCCAAAGCCGCAACAAACGTGCCAATCGGAAAAGTGAGTTTGCACTGCATGACGCTGAATTTCTGGCAGTATTGGCGAGCTTGCTAGACATGGACTATGCCTATCCTGATGAGACATTGCAACAAGCATGGGAATGGGTGTGCCTAAATCAGTTTCATGACATCATTCCGGGCAGCAGTATTCAAGCCGTATACACAGACTCGCAGGC
>CAZLPC010000098.1:0-4619 GCA_964561305.1 uncultured Anaerolineae bacterium | reverse complement strand
ATCAAGCTATTGCACGGGCTACTGAAACGGTTTGCATGGATGCGTTAGCGGTAATTAAGGCGCGACTGGGTGGCGATATTATATTGATTAACCCAACAAGTTTTTTGCGAAGCGACCTCGCATTTATACCGAGTGACATGCCGACTGATAAACGCTTATTGCGCGATGGCCAGCCCATTGCAGCGCAACACACCCAAGCGGGGACGCTGATTGCTGCGGGCGATATCCATGCTTATGCGGCGGTTGCTTTGGTTTGGGCAGATGGCGAACCACTACGTTTTGAAAATGGACTAACCGCAACGCCCTATCTGCTAGAAAACAACTATATGCGGGTAGAGCTAAATCAAAATGGCGACATTTGCCGTATTTTTGATAAGGTTGCCCAGCGCGAGGTATTGCCCGAAAACGCGGTAGCCAATCAATGGCAGGCTTTTGAAGACCGCCCCCTCAATTGGGATGCGTGGGATATTGATATTTTCTATGACGATAAGCTGTTTTTGGCGGAACCTGCCGAAAGCATGACCCTTATAGAAAATGGCCCCTTGCGGGCTACGATTGCTATCAAGCGCCGTATCCTGAATAGTAGCTATAGCCAGCACATTTCATTAAGCTACAATAGCCGTCGTCTTGACTTTGCCACTGAAATTGACTGGCGCGAACGCCATATTTTGTTGAAGACAGCTTTCCCCGTAGATATATTATCACCTGTGGCAACCTATGAGGTGCAGTGGGGACATGTCCAGCGGCCTACTCATCGCAACACAAGTTGGGACTGGGCCCGTTTTGAAACCTGCGCCCAAAAATGGGTTGATCTAAGCGAAGGTAATTATGGCGTGGCTGTTTTAAACGACTGTAAGTATGGCCATGATATAAACAACAATATCATCCGTATCAGTTTATTGCGTGCGCCCACCATGCCCGATCCAGAAGCAGATCAGGGAAAGCATCAATTTACGTATGCGTTCTTTTTGCATGACGGCGTACAAACACAATCAGTTGCCTATCGAGAGATTATTGCCGAAGCCTATTGTTTAAATGACCCTTTGATAGCAACTATTGGCGCGGGTACTAATGCTGAAAAATACCCTCAATTTATCAAAGCCAGTGGCAGCGCCATTGTCGAAACTGTCAAGCAAGCCGAAGATGGACGAGGGATTGTTGTGCGGCTATATGAGGGCGCTAGACAACGCGGCTGGGTAACGCTGGATACTGGCTGGCCACTTGTGGCTGCTTTTATCACCAACTTGCTCGAAGAAGATCAAGAAACCATAACTGTAAGCGATAACAGCCTCAGGGTATATCTGAAGCCATTTCAAATTGTTACGCTACGCCTCGTTTTTAGCTAGTGGCGTGCCTTTTTATTGAGATGATAGGTAAGTGTGAGCCAGATACAATGTTTGACAGCTTCAAGATCAAGCTCATCATTTACATCAAATATGATGGCGCGTGTCCCATCATAAGTAAAATCATCAGGATAAAGGCCTTTAAATGTCTCGATGAGGGTGGTTTTGCAGTTGAAGTACATGGCATATTGTGTGGAATCTGATCCAACACGATCAATGCGGATGGTACTGCCGCTTTTGGTCTCTGGTGTAAGATAGCTGGGTTGTCCCCATTTTAATGTTTCTTCGAGCCTGCCCACGGCCGGAGTTTCGGCAGCAACTTGTAAAATAAGTTGACGCAACACCAGTAGCTTGGTTTTTATTATTGGCAAATACCCCTCAAAACGGGCTTCCACGGCTTTGTCTTCAAATATAATATCCATTGCAATAGTACTCCAAAATAAGGCTGTCAACCTAGAACATTTATTCTGTATAATGGTATCATGCTTCTAACGGTTTATCAACCTATTTGGTTAGAGAGTTAGGGGCAGTGGTCTACAAAAGTGGTTGTCTATGCTATAGTTGTGCCACCAGTTTCACCCATAAAAATGGCTTGTTATCGCCAAGCAGCTTGTCTCTGCCAAACATTGATGTATAGGATTTAAGAAGATGCCCATTCGTGTTTTGTCAAATTTGTTGGCGGCGCAAATTGCAGCAGGCGAAGTGATTGAACGTCCGGCCTCGGTGGTGAAAGAACTTATTGAAAACTCCTTAGATGCAGGCGCAACGGCAATTACTGTAGAGGTGCATGGGGCTGGCAGTAATTTATTGCGTGTGCGTGATAATGGGCAAGGTATTCCTATTAACGAGCTAGAATTGGCCTTGGCCCGCCATGCCACCAGCAAAATTCAAGATGTGGAAGATCTAAATGATATACGGACATTGGGTTTTCGGGGCGAGGCCTTGCACAGCATTGCTGCTGTTAGTCGGCTCACGCTAACTTCTTGCCACCACAGCGAGCAAATGGGCGCGCAGTTGGTGGCAGAAAGCGGTGAAATTTTAGAGATGCGTGGGGTAGGGGCTGCCACTGGCACGACTATTGAAATCGCTGATTTATTTTTTAATGTGCCAGCCCGCCGAAAATTCTTAAAAAGCGATGCAACTGAAAAGCGACATATTGTGGCGGTGGTCAGCCAATATGCAATGGCCTATCCGGATGTGCGTTTTCAATTGTTAGCGGATGGGCGCGAGACTTTTCATAGCACGGGCAATGGCCAACTAAGCGATGTAATTGTAGCGGTGATGGGACTCGACATTTTTCGGGGGATGGTAGAGGTTGTGCCGCTTTCACCTCTGCGCGATGATCTCTCCCCAATTGAAGTGTATGGCTTTACAACCACACCCGATGTCAACCGCGCCAACCGCTCTAATATTTATTTATTTGTGAATGGGCGCTTAATTGCCGATCAACGCCTGACGTATGCAGTGGTGCAGGCCTATCATACGTTCTTGCCCAGTGGTCGCTATCCGTTGGCAGTTTTGATGGTCAATCTTGATCCGCGAGAAGTGGATGTGAATGTGCATCCGACAAAAGCCGAAGTGCGTTTTCAGTCGCCTGATGCAGTTTTTTCGGCAGTACAACGGGCTGTGCGCCATGCTGTCACAAAAGGTATGTCGCCAGTACACACACGCCCAACACCATCCACCCCAGAAGCCAGTGGCGAAGACTGGTGGATGGCGCAAATGCAGCATCCCCACAACCCTACACCGCCTCGTGCGCCAATTCGTGATCAGTCTGGTCAATTAGATTTTGAGCTAGATACACCACACATTGGTCGCTATGGCCATCAGATCGCCCCTGATACCACGCAGCAAACAGATGATACAAGCCCGTCACTAGATTATTATCCACATCATGAAACATCCTCTCCCAATTATGTGCGCGACCAGCCCCAACAAAATGACCCAACCGCAATTCCGGAAGCGGTAGGACGACCACAGCGCCCACGAACATTGCCAATTTTGCGGGTGGTGGGCCAGCTACGGGCCACTTATATTATTACAGAAGGTCCGGCCGGCATGTACCTAATCGATCAGCACGCTGCTCATGAACGTATTTTGTACGAGCAATTTATGGAAGCCTATTTGCAAAAGTCGGTGATGGTGCAACAAGTCTTAGAAGCGTTGGTGATCGAGGTAGGGAGCCTGCAAGCCCAAGCCTTATTTGCTCATAAAGACGAACTGGCCGACATGGGTTTCACATTTGAAGAATTTGGGCATAACACCTTTAAGGTAGTGGGCGTACCAGCGTTGTTGGCTAATCAAGAGCCGACACGAGTGCTGCGGGGAATGTTGGATGATTTGTCTAGTGGTGATGCGGCAGGCGAACGTGAAATAGAAGCGAAAATTGTAAAGCAGATTTGCAAAGGGGTTGCGGTTAAGGCCGGGCAGGTGTTAAGCCATGCCGAAATGCAGGGGTTAATCCACCAACTAGAGCGGTGCGAAAATCCGTTTACTTGTCCACATGGGCGGCCTACGCTTATCCATCTAAGCAATGAGGCCCTTGAGCGTGAATTTGGCCGCACCTAGCGATTGATCTAGGCCTCAAGAAAAAGACTTGAGGCCTACTGTATATGTTGCTTATTCTACTGTGGCTTTAGTAAAGGGTAGCTCGCCCTTTGACCACGACACCAGCAACGGAATTGCAATGAAAATTGAGGAATAGGTTCCACTAATTAAACCCACTAGCAAGATGGTCACAAATTGACGGAGTGTCTCACCGCCAAACAACACAATAGCAATCATTACAAAGATAGCGTTTATGCCTGTAGCCAACGACCGATGCACTGTTTCGAGAATGCTGCGGTTGACGATCAGTTCGTAAGACTCGCCGCGCCGCCGAGGGATATTCTCACGGATGCGGTCGAACACCACAATGGTATCTTGCACCGAGAAGCCGACCACCGTTAGCAATGCTGTCAAGAACAGCGCGTCTACCTGCCAGTCGAACAACAACCCCATAATCGAAGTAATGCTGATCATGATCATGATGTCGTGTAACATAGCGACAACTGCACAAGCACCATAGCGGAAGGGATGGGGCACTTTGCGGAAGGCAATATAAATAAAGGCCAAAATGACCCCAGTTGCAGCCAGCGTCGCCAAGAAAGCGGCTTGTGTAACTTCGCGCCCAACCGATTCAGAAACCTGTGAAACCTCTGTCGAGGAGCGGTCTAGCGCGGCTACACTGGCTTCTAGGCGGGCTTCTAAGTTGGCAACGTCAGCTGTCGAAAGCTC
>CAZLPC010000097.1:0-9120 GCA_964561305.1 uncultured Anaerolineae bacterium | reverse complement strand
AAGGCCTTTCGCCAAGAACAAGCCATCTATGACGAATTTTTGACCCACAACCAAAAATCATTCCAAGTAAACTTGCGGACTGGGTTTGTATTCGCCAGCATTTTTCCGGTTTTAGTTAGCCTTGCGGGGTTTGGCATGGCTGGGCTGGTAGCGGTTGGTGGTGTTCAGGTTCTTAATGGTGAACTATCGGCAGGCCAATGGTACTTGTTTTTGCAAGGCATGGCGTTGTTTTGGTTCCCGCTTACCAGCATCGCTTCTTTCTGGAGCCAGTTTCAGCTTGGGTTAGCAGCAGGCGAGCGCGTTTTTGCCCTGATTGATGCCGAGGCAACCGTAAAGCAAACGGGCGACGATATTGAATTAGATACCATGGCGGGCCAAATCGAGTTTAGAAATGTCGGCTTCTATTACAAAGAAGGCGAAATTGTCCTAAAGAACTTTTCGTTGACCATTCAGCCCGGCGAAACTGTGGCATTAGTGGGGCATACTGGCTCGGGTAAGTCTAGCATCACCAAATTGGTAGCCCGATTCTATGAGTTTCAAGACGGCCAAATTTTGATAGACGGGCACGATGTAAGAACATTGAAGTTGTCTAACTATCGGACATTCATTGGTTTTGTAACCCAATCGCCGTTTTTGTTCGATGGAACGGTGCTAGACAACATTCGCTATGGCAAGCCCGATGCCACTGATGCCGAAGTGATTGCCGTTGCCGAACAAGTGGGACAAGGCGATTGGATTGGCACGTTAGAAAACGGCTTGCAAACCGAAGTTGGCGAGCGTGGCGGCAATTTGTCTATGGGGCAACGACAATTGGTGGCCTTGGCGCGGGTCTTGTTGCAAGACCCACGAGTCTTAATTTTAGACGAAGCCACCGCCAGCATTGATCCGCTTACCGAAACCTTGATCCAAGAAGGGTTAGACATTGTGCTAGAAGGGCGTACTGCTATCGTGATCGCCCACCGTCTCTCGACAGTGAAAAGTGCGGATCGGATTATCGTTTTGAAGCAAGGCGAGATCATTGAAGAAGGTACGCACGATTCATTACTGAACAATGGCGGCCATTATGCCGACTTGTACAATACCTACTTCCGCCACCAAAGCCTAGAATACATCGAAAACGCCATTCAACTGGCCTAAATTGTTCAACATCTATAACACCAAACAAAAAAACAGTGGTCTCCCCACTGTTTTTTTAAACTCGGCCCGACTAGATTCGATGATATATTGAGGGTATGTCAATGACAAAGGCAACAAAAACCTATGTGGTAACAGGGGGAGCTGGCTTTATTGGTTCGCATATTGCGGCCCACTTATTAAAAGCGGGTCATCATGTCCGAATAATAGACAATCTCTCGACTGGCAAAAAATCAAATTTAAAATTTTTAGCGTCTATCGGCGGCGATTTAAAATTTAATGATCACAGCATTACCAACCGTAAAGCACTGGCAAATGCGCTTGAAGGCGCAGAGGTGGTGTTTCATCATGCGGCGTTAGCATCTGTACCATTTAGTGTCGAAAATCCGCTCGAAACACATCAACATTGTGCTACGGGTACACTCATGGTGTTAAAAGCTGCACTAGATGCTGGTGTGCGGCGGGTTGTTTACGCCTCCTCGTCTTCAATATATGGCAATACCCGACTTGAAGAACAACACGAGGGCTTGCTGCCCGCACCTATTTCACCCTATGCTGTGGCTAAACTAGCCGGGGAGCAATATTGCCATGCTTTCACACATACCTATGGACTAGAAACTGTGTCGCTACGCTATTTTAATGTGTTTGGCCCGCGTCAAGATTCCAATGCAGCATACGCGGCAGTCATTCCGAAATTCATTGTCCAGATGCTACGGGGACACGCTCCGATTATTTATGGTGATGGTACGCAAACCCGCGACTTTACGGCTGTTGACAACATTGTACATGCCAACCTGTTGGCCGCTGACGCATCGGCTGCTATTGGGCAGGCGATCAATATTGCGACAGGTGTCCCCATTAATTTGTTAGAGTTGGTTGAAAAGCTCAATAATCTGCTCGGAACTGCCTATACCCCTGTGTTTGAATCAGTACGAGTGGGCGATGTTCAACACTCGAGGGCAAATGTTCAACGGGCACAAACCCTTTTAGGCTATACACCCATTATTAATTTTGACGATGGTTTATCCGAAACAGTAAAATTCTTCAAATAACAACAAAAGTAACACTAGATCGGGCGTATTTTCTAATTATTTTAGTGGTATGATCATCTTTAACCAAGACTTTTTAAGGAGGTAGTGCTATATGTTAGAAGAAGTCAAGGTAAGCGAATGGATGAGTAGCCCTGTTACGACAATCACTCTCGATACGCCGATTACTGACGCGCATCAAATTATGAAGGATAAAGGGATTCGTCGGTTGCCGGTGGTTGATAAACATGGCAAATTGGTGGGTATTGTAACGATTGGCGATGTGCGCGAAGCCAAGCCATCCGATGCAAGTACCCTCAGCATTTGGGAGATGAACTATCTGCTCTCAAAACTAAAGGTCGAAAAAGTAATGACTAAAAACCCGCTAACCGTCAATCAAGATGCCTTTATTCTTGATGCAGCCCAAATTATGTTAGAAAAGAAGATTAGCGGCGTGCCGGTGGTGGATAATGAGAATAAGTTGATTGGTATTCTGACCGAATCTGATATTTTTCGGATGTTGGTGAAATCACGGGTGAGTACCTAAGAATTTATGGCGCGTTATGATGTTATTGTGATTGGTGGCGGCCACAACGGATTAGTGGCCGCTGCCTATTTGGCCAAAGCAGGCCTATCCGTCATTGTTCTAGAACGTAGCCCACAGTTGGGCGGTGCCACGGTTTCGGCACAGGTCTTTAAGGGGATAGAAGTGCGCTTGTCGCGCTATGCCTATTTGCTGAGTTTGATGCCGCGTAAGATCATGCGCGATCTAGGGCTTCAGATTGTCACCCGCCAGCGCGAAATTGCCTCATATACCCCCCTTAATTTACCCCATACTACCACAGGGCTTATTGCTAGCAATGTTGATGCAGCATTAACTGAAGCCTCTTTTGCTGCACTAACGGGTAGTGATGCGGCTTATAAGGCTTATCAACAATTTGAGGCGATTCAAACCGCCTTTGCTGAGGTTGTTTTTCCAACCATGTTAGAGCCGCTTCTTAGCCGCGACGCACTCTATCAACGTTTCCAACAGTCAGAAGCGGCGGCCACCGCATGGCAAATGTTTATCGAGGAGCCGTTGGGTATTGGACTAGAGGCGCTGTTTGCGGATGATACGGTGCGCGGTGCGCTGTTTACCGATGGTAAAATCGGCGTGCTGACACATCCCCACGACCCCACCCTGCTACAAAACCGCACCTTTATCTATCACATTATTGGGGGTAGTTGGCGTGTGCCCGTGGGGGGCATGGGCGGTGTCTCTGAAGCATTGGCCCAAGCCTGCCAAGCAGCCAGCGTAGACCTACAAACCAACGCGACTGTACAGCATATTGACACCTACCCTGATTATTTTATGGTGGACTATTTGCAAGACGATCAACCCCATGTCGTTGAAGGGCACTATGTACTGGCGAATGTATCGCCTTTCATATTAGAACAACTGGTAGCAGGCTATCAAGCACCACCCAGCGCCGACGGATCGGTATTTAAGGTGAATATGGTGCTAGAACGGCTGCCACAACTGCGCGATCCACTCGTATCCCCCGAACAAGCCTTTGCCGGAACCTTTCATATCAACGAAGGCTATGCTCACATGGAATACACCTATTCTCAAGCAATAAGCGGGGAACTGCCCACCCATCCGCCTTGTGAAATTTACTGCCATTCGCTCACCGATCCCAGCATTGTGGGCAATACGGGGTATCATACACTCACATTATTTGGCTTAGATGTCCCCTATTCAGCTTTTATTGAAGACAATGACACAAAACGCCAATTAATGCTTAATCGCTATTTAGATGCAATTAACCACCATTTGACCGAACCTATTCAAAACTGTTTGGCGCTGGATGCAGACGGCAACCCCTGTATTGAAGCAAAAACGCCCGTTGATATTGAACAAAGTCTAAATATGCCCTATGGCAACATTTTTCATAACGAGTTGTCGTGGCCCTTTGGCGAAGCAGGCACTTGGGGAGTCGAGACGGGCATTGATCGGCTCTATATTTGTGGGTCTGGAGCCCTACGCGGTGGGGCTGTTAGTGGCATACCCGGCCACAACGCGGCCATGAAAGTGCTGGGGCATCCTTAAAACAAAAATTTGATGTATCCTAAAAAATAAAATAGCACGCATTAGCCATCAGGGGATTTATTTTTATGCCACGCCGAATCCGTCCACAACATCCTAAAGACGATCCTCAACCTGCTTTAACACCAACTGATGCCGCTCCACACTTATCTGAAGTTGATCTGTTACAAACAATGCAAAACCGCAAGCGCTCATCGCTTTCGGCGCAAGGCATTTTGGGATTGCAACGACGACTCGGCAACCAAGCTGTACAACGGCTTTTGAACCAAGCCGAAGCCCCACCACAACGTCACCCTAATAACCGTTTGCCCGACAATATCCAAAATGGGGTCGAACAACTATCAGGCGTGGCGATGGATGATGTCACCGTGCATTATGACTCTCCGCAACCAGCACAAATTGGCGCATTGGCCTACACCACCGGAACCGATATTCATGTTGGAAGCGGCCAAGAAACCCACTTGGCCCACGAGGCATGGCATGTGGTTCAGCAAAAACAAGGCCGTGTGGCCGCCAATACCCAACTTAAAAGCCAACATATCAACACCGACAGCACTCTAGAACACGAAGCCGATGAAATGGGCGCTAAAGCTCAACAAATGGGCACCTACCAGCCCAGTGAGAACACCAGCCAAGCGCCCTTGCGCCATCTATCGGCCCAAAGCAATGTAGTGCAAGGTTTTTTTGCTTTTTCAAAAAGCGACCTGCCGCCACAGCTATTGCAATTTCTGAACAATGGCAGCCCCGCAGCCCAGCAAGTTAATAAGGTTTTAGCCCAATGGAACAATGATTTTACTTCCCACTCGGCAAACGATGTTATCCAGTTGGTCCAACAGACAATCCAGCAAGCTAGCACACCTACGCCCCCAACTTTTGGGTTTGGCTCAAGTTCTTTTGGTTCTCCTGCACCGTCGTTCGGTGCGCCAACTCCATCATTTGGAATGCCTTCATTTTCTATGCCCAGCACTAGCGGAGGCTTTGGAACAGGCTTTAGTAGTAGTTTTGAGCCAAGCAAGTCTTATGAATCTGAATTTATGTCTACCTTTGATCCGATGGGACATTTAAGCAGCTTGGACGAAGACATAGAAGAAGATATGGAAGTGGGGACATCTGGCTCACCGATGAGTGATCCGCTAGAAGACCCTGAACATATTGAAGACATAGCTGATAGCGCCACAGAACAACCTATCACCTTAGATTCTTTAGCGGATGGGTTTGATATTAATAACAGTGGTCTTTCCCCAGAAGGCAAACAAAATCTAGTCACTAATTTAATGAGAGATTTTCAAAGACAGTTTCCTAAACATGTCGTTACTCAGGAGGCATTTTTGGTATGGTATAACACAGATGGGGTGTTTACGCGCAGTAAATTTAAAAAATTATTTCCCTTACGTCCTCAAAAAGCCGATGTTATTTACTCAAAACGCAAGGCAGGCCCCAGTTATCAAGCGAGCTACACCGGAAGTTATAACGGATTTGCTTATCAAAATATTGAGTATATGCGCGGAGGCGATGGCAATATTGCTTTTCATAGCAAACCGGGCACAAATGCAGGCGATGCTAACCCGCAAACATGGTCTAATCCTGTTATTACAACGGTTGTAGATTTAGAGGAAGACAATACCAAACCTAGTTATGGCATCTTGAAAAATGGGAATGAAGTTAATATTCCACGCTCTGGCCGCAGCCGCCATTTTTCGATGGCTAACCGCCTTGCTGATAAAAAAGGATGGACATATGCACGCCCTAACGATCAATCCAGCCCAAATAACTTAACATGGCATCATCTTAGTAGCGAGTACGAAATGGTATTGGTAGATCGAGAAGCACATCGTCTGCATGGACATAATGGTGGCAACTTGTTGTGGAAATAAGCCATGAGCGAACAAGCCCACGCCCGTAAAGCCCGATCTGAAGCGCTATTGCAACAGTATGGCGTGCCGATCAATACATGGTTGCCAATCATTGAAGACCAAAACGAGGCCCAACTGCGCTCACAATCAGCAGTTATAGATAGGGCATTGGCTCTGTCGGTGGTTATCGCCAAAAGCGAAGGCGTAACACCACTACGCCTAGCAACTATTATTGAACGCTATCAGCTGGATGGAAAATTTTCGGTACAAGAGCAGGCGTTTCTAAATGATCCTGCGCCCACCCAAAAGGCTATCATCAATGCACGTTGGCGTTATGAAGCCTTATGGACATTGCTGTGGGCACTCTCGTTTATAGAGACATGGACGTATCCCAATATCCTCTGCGATCCACAAGCGACCGCAACAACAGTGATCGGGCACAGCGCCACCGACTTTCAGCAACAGGCTCAATTGCGATCATTGCCTGACATTTTGGATGCCGCCGATTTTGTCTATCGCTGTCAATGGGCGTGTGTACAGGCAAGGCTAGATGGGCACGGTGATAGTGTTGAAGGTGGGCTGATTGGGGATGTGGTCTATGAACGGCTTTATGCCCTTAATTGGCTAATTGGCATGGGTGAAACATGGGATTCGGTAGACACTAGCAGTTAAACCAAAACACCCACTTTGCAAGTTTATTATACTGATGAAGGTATCTATCCATTTTGTTCAGTAGGAGCAATTTTATGATTGATTTGAACAACTTTGAGTTTAGCATTGATGGCTATGAAGGCGAAATTGAGTTTGAAGGGCAAACGATTCTGTTATTTGTATTTGCCGAAGAAGGCGAGGAGGTGGTCGACACCAACACACATGCCAACAAGGCCCTAACTTGGGCCACCCAAAACTATCAAGCCGCCATAGACTATGCCGTTCAAGAACTGCTAGAACTCAAAAATCAGGCTTGGCTAGAAGAAGATGAAGAACCCATCACTGCCGACACATTCAAAACGGCCCTCACACTGATCGAGTTGTCGTTTCATGACGATCAGAGCATCACATTTACCTTTGATGACGGCGACTTGTTTTGGGGGCATTTTGTCACCATCAGTACCGATCACAATCGCACATTTATCAGCGCCGAAATTGAAGGCTAGCACACGCTATTTGACAAGTTGTTCTAGGCGCAGGCCCGAAAACGCATCTTTGAAGTTAAATTTTTCGGCTAATATCTTCACATTGGCCTGAAAAATGGGCATATAGCTGCTGCCTAGCGACGGGATTTTCATGAGATAAGCGTCTTCTTTGTTGTCGGTATAATACTTGGGCAGAATGGCAGCACGATCATAGCCATATTTGATATAGAGCGACTGTGCGACGATGTTGCTAACCCGCACTTCTAGCGCCGAAAACTGAGCTTGGCAAGCAATGGCACGCGCCAACAACCCCACCAACATCAACTCGCCCATTCCTTGACCCCGATGCTTAAGATGCGAGGCGATATGGCTAATGTGGCTTTCGCCATTACGTATCCACATACTGCCATAAGCAACAACGGCTCCTACTGATACTGATGTAGCATGGCGACGTAACACCTGCAGACGCTCCATCTGTGGCTCACGATATGCCCGCACATCGGGCAACTCAATCACGCCCAAGTGGGTGGGGCTACGATGATTAATCTCATAGACATAACCTATTGCTGACCATGGTGTGCTAAACGCATCACGCTCAATAATGCCAACTTGCTCTAAATCGTCCACTGTCATATTTCGCACAATGGCTCGCATGGGGTCTAATTTCATCATCCATGCCCTTAGGGTTCTTTAATATAAAAAGGCGTAGCTGTTATTGGGTCTTGGGGTGCAAAGCCTGTTGCTATCATGCCCAAAGTAGCCGCCCGATGCAATCTAAAAGTCGGGGGAATTAATTGCACATGATCGGGCAAAGAGGCCTCGTTTAGGCGTAATATCTCATCTAACTCGCCCACTAACCACACGGGTTGGTTGCTATGAATATGGGCTAGGTGCGCCACCAACTCCACCCATGTCATTAACTGGGGGCCACCTATCATGCAATAGGGCAACTCTTGATCGCAGGTCTGATAGTGAGCAGCAATCAGGCGGCCACGTCCGGCTGGCAACAGCGCATAAATAATCTGGATACTGTTGACAAACTGTAGCGGCAACGTATGGGCCACTACATCTAATGTTGAAACAGCGTAAAATGGTAGCCGATGAGCCAAAGCCACGCCCTTAGCCGCAGCCATCCCCACGCGCACCCCTGTGAACGATCCCGGCCCGTTGGCCACCGCCACACCCTGCAACTGAGCCGCAGAATAATCGGCAGTAGCCAATAAATACCCGATCATTGCTGCCAGTTGGGTATTATGTTGATTGGACGAGCGCCATGAATACTCACCCACCACCGTTTGGCCCTCTACCAATGCGATGCTAAGTAGACGCGTAGATGTATCAATTGCGAGAATCATCGTCCGGTGATCCGTTCGCTGAGGCGTTGTAGCAATTCATGGTGCAATGTTCCGAATCCTTCAAACTGTAGCAAACGCCGATCATCCTCATCAAGTGTCTCTAGCTGTACCCACATATAGTCTAAAGGCAACACCGCCTGCACCAGCGTCGGCCATTCAATCAGAACCGGCCCAGTAGCCGCCAAAATATCGTCTAACCCAATCGATTCTATTGCTGTTGCTGTTTCTAGCCGATACGCATCTATATGATAAAGGTGCTGTCGGTCGTTTGGGCGCTGATACCTATTCATTACCATAAAAGTAGGGCTAGTGACCCGATCTGGCGTACCCCACCCCCGCGCAATGCCGCGCACAAGGGTTGTCTTCCCTGCGCCCAAATCACCATCTAGGCAAATAAGATGGTGTGGCCCCAGCAATTGACCGAGCCATTCCCCAATTTGCAGAGTGTGGTCTGTATTTTGGCTGTTGACAATTAGCGGGTCTGTCGTTACCAATTAATGTGCCCTTCAGTGTAAACTAGCATAAGTG
>CAZLPC010000096.1:0-9157 GCA_964561305.1 uncultured Anaerolineae bacterium | reverse complement strand
ACTTTGCACGGCAAATGGAAGGCGCAAAAGAAGTGAAGACTAGCGAATTTGCAACCGCCGTTATCGAAAATATGGATCGTGTCTAGTCTCTAAAAAAGCACACCCAAAACAAAAAAACTGGCTCTGTATTGATGGCCAGTTTTTTGTTTGTCTGGGCGCTATTGATAGCGCAAAATTTCAGAGACTGTTTTGCGGGCCGCACTTAACGATGGCCCCAAACTCGCCAAAATGGTGATCACAATCATTACCAACAAGCCAAAAACCAACACTTCGGGCGGGTACGAAAACTCGACCGTTTCTAAACGAAAGGCTGTGTTAATTTGTACGGCGATAAAGTAGCTAAGTGGGATGCCCGCCAGCCATGCCAAAAAGCCCACCAACAGACCCTCCGTTAAAAACTGGCTAGCGACTGTATAGGAGCTTGCACCAATGGAGCGCATTACGCCAATTTCTTTTTGGCGCTCAAGCACCGTAATGGTGAGGGTTGTCAACAAGCCGACCGCGCCAACCGCGCCGATTAGCACCGCCGCCAACGACAAGATCGCCGTATATTGTACAATCAAGTCAGTAATTTCCTCGAAGCGGGCCACGTTGTTTTGCAACTCGGCGTTTAGTCCTTGGGCGCTTAAATTCGTCTCTAATACATCTATCACAGCGTCAATGTCTTTGGCATTGGGATCGGCCAAGTCTGTGACGAGAAAAAAACCATTGGGACTGGGGGTTTGCCCTAATCCCACATTTGTAACGGACACCAAGTCGCTAAAGTCAAAAAACAGTGCATTGGCAATGGGGGTGTTGCTTGGTGCTTGCCCTTGCATCAGCGCTTCAAAATCGCTTTGTGGGATGATGCCTGCAATAGTGCGCTGGATCGTGGTTTCGGCAATTTGGATGCTAATGTCTGCGCCAATGTCATAGCCGCCTTGAATCGCGAGTGCCTCGGTGATAAGCACATTATTGGCGGGTAGTGCAATGCCGCTTAGAAATGCCGCTCCTGCTTCTGACAAGCCAATGGCCACGATAGGGCTACTGACACCCTCTATCATGGCGGGTTCGCTATAATTATTGGGTTGAGGCCCTTCGCCAAAAAAGCCTCCCAGCGATGCTAACTCATCCCAACGCACCCACATCGCATCAAATGCCGTGTTTTCGATGCCGATAATCTCACGGGTAACGCGCTGGCCGCTGATGACAAAATGGAGCTCATCCCCTACACCCAACCCAATTTGATCGGCCATGGGGGCCGCGATAATCACACCTTGGCGGGTTTGGTCGCTTGACCAACCTGTGCCTTCTTTTAGATTAAAAGCATACATCTGATTAGCGGGATCAACGCCAAAAGTAATTACTTGGTTGTTGCGCGTAAAGAAGTTCTCATAATCGGCCTCAATTTGCACAGTCACAATAACGCCGGGATTCATCTCGGATACATGCGCCGTGTTAAGCCCTACAGTGCGGATCGCGTCAATATCTTGGATATCGGCGGGCAGTACCGTGATCTCATAATTAAGTCGATCAAAAATCCGGGTTACGCCATTATTTAGCGAGACCGCCATAGCTATCACCCCCATTGAAGCGCCAATGGCCGACGTGAGGGTGAGACCAGTTAGAGCAAGGCGGCCTTTTTTCTGAAATACATTGCTTAGACCTTGTCGTATGACAGTGGGTAAGGGCAAACGCCCAATGAAGCGCGTAACAGAACCCGCCCCAAAGTTACTATCAATGCCTAAATCGGTGACAGCATCTAAAATGGTGACTCGTGTGCCGTTATAGACCGGGATAATCGCAGCAATAACAGGCACAAAAATACCCAATAGCATCCCCAAAATGACAGCGCGTGGCGACCATGTGAAGCCTTCTAGCAGCACATCTAGCTGTGGGGCCAAAATGGCAGACAATTCGTAACCAACAATGATACTCGGAATCACGGCCAACAGCGTGCCAATAAGACCATACATAAAAGCAAGGCCACCATAGATCACGAAATTATCACGCTGGCTGGCCCCAATGGATTTCATGACCCCAATTTGGCGCTTTTGCTCAACGACAATGGTGTTAACCACATTGACTACCAAAAAGCCCGACACAATCATGGCAATGAATGCCAACAACCCCAGAACGCTGCTGAAGGTTTGTGCGCCCAAAATTTGACCGTTTTCCTCAGGGTTTTCGATAAAAGGGAATTTGGGCAGATAGGGTGTTTCGTTGCGAATAACAGTTTGAATAGTATCAAATTGCTGTTCGGCTTGTTCAAATGTCTTATAGCGAAACACAAAGCTGTTATAACCTTGCACATTTAGCAAAGGGCGTAGATCGTCAAATTCCATATAAATGCCATCGACAGCACCGGGCGAGATTGAGCCATCATCAGTTGGGCGTTTATAGCTATAGGGATCAAAAACCAAACCGCTAATAAGATAGGTGGTGCGGGTATCGCCAACGATAAGCGTAATGCTATCGCCAGTGGTGAAGCCATAGGTATCGGCAAAGCGTGTCTCGACTGCTAATTGATTTTGCCCCACAGCCGGCCAATCACCCGCAATTAAACGAATTGGCTCAATCTCAATCGCTGAAAGTGCAGCAGAATAAGCACGCAATTCGGCACTTTGCGTTGTGGCGGCGGTGGGTGTGTTTGCAAACCGAATCGGAAAATTGGCGCGGCCTTCGGCAAGGGTCAATCCTGCTAGCTGTTCGTGGTTACTTAGCATGTTTAATACGGCCACATTATCCACTGTCGCACCGCTACTAAGCGTCACTTTAATGTCAATCATCGCTATTTCAGTGGGTTTCACATCTTCTTCAAGTTGCTTAGTAATGAGATCGCCCATGGTTAGCAAGGCGATGACCCCCAGTACACTGATGAAAATGCTAGAAATCACTAAAGCCGAACGAGATTTACGCGCCCAAATGTCGCGCCCAATTTTTCGCAGTTGTGTCCGATTCAGCATCCCTTACAATACCCCCAGCCATGAAAAATCGTTATCGAATTAGCCAAAAGCCACATAAAATCCCAAAATCATACAGCTAATGACCACGATCAACAGCAAGATCATCACCCCAACAGTATAGACTGAAGCCGCACTTTCAGCAGTGGGTGGGCGCGATGGTGTGTTTGCTGCAAGCGGGCGTGGTCGGTCGGTGGGTTGGCTAGGGGTCGGATAGCTGTTGCGCTGGTTCATTCGTTGCAGCAAGCGGGCAGCCTGATCTACACTGTCGGATGAGTTGCTACCGATATGCTGTGAGCGCCATTGATTTTCGGGGGCGTTGGTGGCAACAGTATATTGCTCATCGGGATTATCAGCATTGGGACGGCGATAATCTTGCTCATTAAAATTTGAGCGAACGTGTTCTTCGGGCATAAGACCGCCAGCATAATCTTCTGCATCCCCAGCGTTGCCATCGGCATAATCTTCATATTCGGCCATGCCCCATGCGTCATCGGTATAGTCACGGCGTCTGCGGCGGCGAGGGTTATTGTCATCGTTGACATCAAAATCAAAATCAGCCATTGTCATTATCCTCAGGGTTATCAAACAACATTTGATGTACAGGATCGTGCGTGTGGGCTGCTAAATATCCGGTAATGAAATCTTGAGCGGTGCTGGCTTCTAGGGCTTGGGCTTGGCCAACCAGTGTGGCCCGAATGGCCGCAAGCAGTTGTTGGCGCTCGTTGCGGCTGGCTTGCCATGTTTGCCACAAAATCAAGCCCGCATTGGCCACTTCTAGGGTGGTTTTCATCAGCCGCAGCATCCGCTCGGCTTGATCCAACCGCCGATCAAAGCTGGCGGTGGGGATAGTTGGGCTGTAGTAATCTAGCGTGGGCAGGGCATGATGTTGGCGCAGGGCTGTATAGGGTTGCCAACGGGTAGCGAGTAGGCGTTGTTGGCTACTTTCATCGTTTAATAGCTGTTGAAGGCGCTGTTGGGTCGTTTGTTGAATAAGATCGTATTGAACAATTTGCTGGTGCTGCCACAGCGCTTCGACACCATCGGGCAAATCTGCTAACAGATATTGCACAGCCGATAAGCGAATATGAACCAGATGTTGGTGGGGGGTGTGCTGTTCTATAAAGTGCAGCGTGTACAATTGTAGATAGTGGCTAAGTGATTTCATCGGGTATACTCTGAAGTTAGTTTTTCTATTTTAGTATAAAAGAAAAGTGATCCTTTGTGACCACATTCGAGTAGTAAGTACAGAAAGTCAGATTTGAACTTTGCACGATTCTTGTGTAAAGTCCACTGCTACTGTCAAAAAAAGCACCAATGCCTCTATCGCATTGGCCAATTATTGGAACCGAATGGAGCTTTTTTCATAATTGAGGAGCATGATCGTAATGAAACACCGTAAAGTTCTCATCATCGCACTAATGATGGCTTTGCTGATGATGACGATTCCTGTCGCTGCACAAGATGGCGGCGAGCAAGCAGACCCTATTGATTTAATTTTTGCGGCAAATGATAACCTGTTAGCAGCCGAGTATTTTGGTTTTACGGCTTCTCAGACCCAACGGCAAAATATCATTAGCGGGATCGGTCGTCGTCAAAGTGATCTCCAACGCACAACCGAACTAGATATCACCAATGGCCAAATTCAAATTGATGCGGCTGGTGTTCCCCAACAAGTAGCCATTACTGTGGACCAAAGTGATACACAGTTGGTAAACACGGTTAGCCGTAGCGCCGCTACCTTAACCATGAACTCAGAGTTTCGCTATGTTGGCGGCGATTTGTATGTGCGGGTTAGCCGCATTTCAGGGATATTAAATGACCGCGCTATCGAGGCCGCGCCGAGTAATTTGCGTTCTCGGCTGGGCAATAGCTTTTTAACAGGATGGGTCAATATTTCGGCTAATCCAGAACAACTAGCCGACGATTTTGAGTATCTAACGATTAATGAAACACAAGCTAATTTACTCGACTTTTTGAATATTGATGCATTGGCTGGGTTGGGCGGCGGCCTAAGCTTTACCCGCGAGGCAGTTGTATTTGCCAATCCAGTGCCCGGCAATGATCCCGAGGTTTTGACCTTTTCGGTCGAGCTGAACCCCCAAGAGATGCTTGCTCATCTAGATATTGCCAGCCTTGTTAATGTTGATGGTATGACAGGCGATGTAAACTTGATGTTGCAAGAACTGTTTGCGGCCATGACCATTACCCAGCAAATTACTGTTACACTTGATCAAGATGGAAATCCAACGTTGACAGGGGTTACAACACGCCTTGTGGCCGATGTAACCTTCAGTGATGGCTCTCAACCCATTGATAACCCACCCAATGCAACAGGCGGGGTAGCTTTACGCTTGGTGCTAGATACCACCACCACTGTCACCTATAGCAATGTTGGGCGTGCTTTTGAATTGTCCGTACCTACACCAGAAGTTCAGTTGGCGACCACCTGTGATAGTGAAACTTTGGAAGGTAGATTTACAATCACCAATCGCGGTGCCAATATGGAAGCATCTGTTCCTTATTCTATTAGTCGTGAGGGTGCAATTCCAACTGAAAAGCAGCTTCAACTTGAGGCCGGCACACGCTTGGTCGAAACTGTGCGCGACGGTGAGTTTACGCTCACTATCCCAGAGTTTAATATTGATCAGACCTTGAACTGTGTACGTGCTGAAGCACCGCCCGCAGAAACCGAAGCTGATGCTGATTAACAGCAATAGTCGTCACAAAACATGACTTTTGATAGGATGGGCAGTGCCAGTTGTACTGCCCATTTTTCATTTTGCACGCTACAATCAGCAATAGAGGCTTTTCATCTTTGCCGAAGATAAGGAGCATTGGATGAAATATATTACTGAAGTTGGGAAGCAAACCTTTGAAATTGAAGTGCAACGCGATGATCAAGTGATCGTAAATGGCGAAGTTCGAAATATTGACCTGCATATTAACGACTCTCATGGCGTTTTTTCGTTGCTTATAGACAACAAATCTTACGAAGTGGTTGTTGATGAGCAAGACGGTGTGTATCAGGTTTTGATAGCTGGGCAATTGTATGAAGTAAAAGTAACGGACGAACGCTCTAAGCGTTTGGCCGAAGCTGGTGGTGGCTTGCAAGGCGGCTCTGGCGATGCGTCGGTACGGTCGCCCATGCCCGGCTTAATTGTAGCCATTCCTGTCACCGAAGGTCAAGAAGTGACTGCGGGTATGACGGTGGTCATTCTGGAGTCTATGAAAATGCAAAACGAGCTAAAAGCACCAGCCAACGGGGTGGTTAGTAAGATCAACGTTGCGGCTGGTGACAATGTAGAACAAAACAAGGTGTTGGTTGTTATTCATAGTGAATAGCAGGGCAGGCTAGTTGTGCAGGTTGTCTCTTGTAGGTGTACAATACGCATCTTATAATTAGAAAACATTTGACAAATTTCTAACATCAACAAAGGGACAACCGCACCTTGTCACAACGTCCGTTTAATATTCTGAGTGTGGCAGCAACGCCGTTTTTTGTAGATCGGGGTAGCCACACTCATATCTATGAGCAAGCACGAGCCTTACAAATACTAGGCAATCGCTTTACACTTGTAACCTATCATATCGGACGTGATATGCCCGATGTTGATACGCGCCGTATTGTCAACATTCCTTGGTACACAAAGCTAGATGCCGGCCCCTCTTATCACAAACCCTATGTGGCTTTGTTGTTGTTTGAAAAAGCGATGCGCGTAGCCGATGAAATAAAGCCCGACATTATTCATGCCCACGGCTGGGATGCAGCATGGGTGGCATGGTGGATGTGGAAACTGCGCGGCCTGCCTTATATTTTTGATATGCAAGGTAGTTTTTCGGGCGAAATTGCGGAGCATGGCTACTCTGGCAAAAGCGGACTATTTTTTAATGCGTTAAGCACAATCGAACGCGCTACCCTTAATGCTTCGCCTGTTATACTCACTTCTTCTACCGAAATATGCCGCCAAGCCCGCGAGCGTTTCGCGTTAAGAGAAGATCACATCTGGCCTATCTTAGATGGGGTAGATACTGAGGTATTCTCACCACAGGCCTTCCCACCTGAGCCAGAACTGCGCCAAGAATTGGGCCTTCCTGAAGGGAAGCAGCTCATTGTTTTTATGGGTATTTTGAAATCCTATCAAGGCGTAGATGACATGATCGAGGCAGCGCGGCTATTGGTGTATGAGCGCGGCTACAGCGATGCTCATTTCTTAGTGATCGGCTTTCCTGATGAAGATCATTATGCCCAAAAAGCTGCCAACAAGGGTTTAGCGGACTATATGACTTTTGTAGGTAAAGTGCCTTACTTTGAAACAGGACGCTACTTAGCACTCGCAGATTTAGCCATTGCACCTAAAATTTCGATGACTGAAGGCGATGGCAAGATTTATGCTTACATGGCAATGGGATTGCCCATAGTGGCTTATGAACGGCCCGCTAGCCGCGAAATTTTAGGCGATTTAGGATTGTTTGCTACTGTCAACGATCCCCAAGATTTGGCACGGGCCCTACACGAAGCCTTGTTGCAACCCGATTTCTTAAAACAACGTGGCCATGAAAACCGCCAAAAAGCCGTTGATGAATATTCTTGGTTGGTGGTGGCAGGGCGCATTATAAACGCCTATACAGTTGCCGAAAACCGAATGGTGAGCCGCAAGCGTGTGAATCGAGGGCAATCTTGAATACCTCATCAAAAAACTTGTCACGGATTTGGAATTGGGTACGACCCATTATTGGCATTTTGGGGCTGATATTTGTGGTCTATGCTGTTGCAGAAGAAGACGCACTCTTTAGCACCTTTACCCAAGTGAACTTGTTGTTAGCGTTTGTCGCGTTTTCAATGCACATTATCGCTACCATTCTTAAAACGCTGCGCTGGTGGTTGGTTTTACGGGGCAGCCAAATTTACATTGGCTTTCAACGCTTGTTTGGCACATATATGGTTGGCATTTTCTTTGGCCAATTTATGCCCGGCGCGTCTATGAGTGGCGACGCAGTCCGTATGGTGGAAACCAGTGTAGACACGGGGCGCACCGTAACATCAGTATCTTCAGTATTGATTGAACGGGCCATTGGCATGGTGACTATTGTTGCCTCCGCCAGCTTTATTATGATTGTGGCTCCTCAAGAAGAACTAACTGGCACATTAGCCTATTGGGTGTTGCATTTCTTGTCGGTGGCGGGCATTAGCGCCTTAGTCATTTTGCGGATGGGTTGGTTTATCGAGCCAATTGTGCGGTTTTTGGGCATGATTCGGTTGCAAACTGTGGGCGATAAAGTTATGACCCTTAGCCAAGCCTTGCAAGGCCACTTGGGCAAAGGCCGGATGTTGCTCAATATGGTCTTTTTGTCGGCGATGATTAATCTGCTGATCATGACTTCTTCTTATATTGTGTTGTTGTCATTAGGAGAATCTACGCCGTATGTATCGTTTATCCCCTTAATTGCGCTGGCAGCGGCTGTCGAGACTATCCCGCTTTCGCCGGGGGCGCTGGGCCTGCGCGAGGCAACTTATGTGACCTTTTTAAGCACCTACTTAGATGTATCGCCAGCGGCAGCTCTTTCTACAGCTTTGATCGTGCGCGTGATGGCGTGGGCTTTGGCGGTGATGGGTGCCATTATTTTCATGTCACGGGCTGCCGAGGCCAATAAGCGCGGCCTTGCAACGGCAGCGCAAGCGGCGGCTTCTCAACAAGAACAGGCTCGAGCATGAATGCGATAGATCCCAGCATGGTTGCGCTTGTCGGAGAGTTACAAGGTGATGAGCGCGTAGGAATTTTGTTGGCAGCCCAAATGGGGGGCACACCCGAAGAAATTCAGTTGATTGTGCAAGTGGCGAACTATCATGCCGAAGATGAGAGCTTGCGTCCTCAAAAAGCTTATGTGGTGCGTTGTTTAGGTGTGCGCGAGCAACGTCTAAGTTTAGGACTGTTTGGTACAATAGCCCACAGTGCCGATCATGCGCTGTTATGGAATCATAATGCACTCTATAAACAGGTCTATTTTCGGGGCCAGCCCACCGATGTTAATTCGCTGATGCTTGATCTCAATCAGGTCTATGGTCAGCATTATGGGCCCTTTCGCACATTGGCGGATGATCTAAACCTCTCGCGTCCATTGGGGCGATTATTGGGCACTGGATATGGCTTATTGGGCGAAATGCCCGAACCCATGGCCAACCGCGTAATTGAAATACTCAATCGTCATGGGTT
>CAZLPC010000095.1:0-9219 GCA_964561305.1 uncultured Anaerolineae bacterium | reverse complement strand
ACTCAATATTGAGTTATTGAACGAGCATTTGCACGCACTTATCGCGGGCGAGTTGGTTCAACTGCCTAAATTTGACTTTAGAGTTGGCAAAGCCAGCCCTGACCGCATGGTGCAAGTGACCGACCAGCACATGCTGATATTAGAGGGTATTCATGGCATGAATCCTAATCTTACGCCATCGTTTGGTCCCGATGAGACGTTTAAGGTGTATATTTCGGCCCTTACCCAACTGAATATAGACCGCCATAATCGTGTGCCAACCACCGATGTGCGCCTGTTGCGGCGCATTATCCGCGATGCCAGCCACCGCAACTATACTGCCGAGGATACCCTGCAACGTTGGCCTAGTGTACGGCGCGGCGAAAAACGTAACATTTTCTTCTATCAAGAAAACGCCGATGTGATGTTTAATTCATCGTTGGTTTATGAACTCTCAGTATTGCGCCCATTGGCCGAGCCGTTGTTGCTGCGCGTTAGCCCCGATAGCCCTTTGCGCGTAGAAGCCCATCGTTTACTATCGTTTTTAAGCTGGGTGCGCCCTATGGGGCTAGAATTTATCCCCGATAATTCGTTATTGCGCGAGTTTGTAGGTGGTTCGATTTTGCGCGACTATCACCCCGGTGCTTAAGCGCAGCGTTGAAAACTGGCTTTTGCTTGTCTAGTATTGTGGCCAGAAACATTTTTTCGACAATAGACAGGGGTTTTTATACCCTGATAATCTAAGGATTTTATTGTATGTCGTCAGTACCGCAGACTTCGTTGTCAGAAATTGAGAATCCGCATCTGAAACGCACTTTCGACCCCACCCTGCATGTAGCGGGGGTGCGTTTCGAGAAATTAGGCAAGCTCTATCACTTTGATTATCAAGACTACCCGCATCTTATCCCTGGCGATTTTGTGCTGGTCGAGACGGTGCGCGGCCAACAACTGGGCGAGGTCATTGGTTTTGTCGAGCGCGATGATAGCATCCGCGACTATAAACCAATCACGCGCATCGCTACCCCCCGTGACTTGCTGATTCGGCAACAGTGGCAACAAAGAGAAATAGAAGCTCTGATTAATTGCCGCGAAGCCGCCGCCGAAATGGGCCGCTTTGAAAACGTGAAATTTATCAAAGCCGAATACACTTTTGACGGCAAAACCTGTGCTATTTTGTATACCACTGAAGATGAAGTGAACCTAAATGCGCTCCGTAAAACATTGCGGACAAAAATTGAGGGGAATGTTGAGTTTCGGCAAATTGGGCCGCGTGATGTGGCACGGATTTTAGGCGGACAGGGCGCTTGTGGTGGCCCACGTTGTTGCAGCACCTTCCTCACCGAATTTAGCCCTATTTCAATTAAAATGGCCAAAATGCAGGGCATTCCGCTTAACCCAACGGAAATTACGGGCATGTGTGGGCGTTTGCGTTGTTGTTTGTTATATGAATACGAGCAATACGTAGAAGCCCGCAAGGTGTTGCCGCGCAAGGGCAAGCGCATCGGTACACCCCATGGCGAGGGCCGTGTGATCGAGGTTTACCCATTGCGTGATGCTGTCACGGTCGAGGTGGAAGATCAGCGCCATTTGGTCGAGCGCGAGCAGCTTATTCCACTAGAGGAGTTTCGTAAACTGCAAGAAAAAGCTGAGGCGGGCTGCACTAAAAATGAAGGCGGCGGCTGCGATTGTGGTTCGCGGCGGCCAAAATCGGCCAGCCAAGACCTAAATGCTGCGCTAGAGATGGCCCATGCCACTGCTGTTGATGGGATAACGGGCCTTGATGGAACCACCGAGGGCGATGAAGAGGATGCGGCGACCGAAGTAAGGGATAGTCCCTCTGGTAAATCCAAACCACGCAAACGCAATAAGCGGCGTGGCGAGAGTGTAGCGGGCGAACACCAAACCGAGCATTCAGAAGTCGCAGCGCAGCCCCAAAACACGCTGCCAGAAGCCAAAGCTGACCGTATATCTGCTAGTGGAACCGAGCAACCCAAGCCCAAAGGCGGGGGCAAGCGGCGGCGCAACAAAAAGCGCGGCGGCGGGGGGCCAAAGTCTAATCCGCCAAAAGGAGAGAATTAATGCTCACCGATTCTTATCCTGTGCCGAAGCGCGTGCTGGCGCTTTATGCCCATCCCGACGATGCTGAATTTTTTGCAGGGGGTACATTGGCCCGTTGGGCTTCTGAAGGGGCCAGCATCACCTTAGTGCTGGTAACCAGTGGTGACAAAGGCTCAAGTGATCGTGAGATAATGTGGCAAGATCTGCGCCAAACCCGCGAGGCCGAGACCCAAGCGGCGGCAACCCAACTGGGTATTGATAAAGTGATTTTTATGCGTTGGCGCGATGGTGAATTGCTGCCCAGCATGGCTATGCGGCGGGCTTTTGTGCGCTTTATTCGCATGATTCGTCCGGATGCGGTACTAAGTAGTGACCCCACCACCCGTGCCCGTGAGGATCGCCGCCTCAATCATCCTGATCATTGGATTGTGGCCAGCGAAGTGATGCACGCCGTCTATCCCGCCGCCCGCGATCATCTTAATTTTCCGGAATTATTAGAAGATGAAGGGCTTGAACCTCATATCACACCCCATCTGTACATGTCTTTGTCAGAGCGGCCCAATTTGCGGATTATAACAACGGCTTTTCAAGATCATAAACTGCGGGCTTTGGCTCAACATCGCAGCCAAGTGGGTGATGATATAGTGCGCTTGCAAGAACGGCTGGCCGGTTATGCCGATCTTGAATTGTCGCAGCCCGATGCACCCCAATTTGCTGAATATTTTCGTTTGATTAGCCTAGATTGACCCGAAAGAGAAACATCATGCGTTCCTTTAAATCTGAAGCCGAAGCCCTGCGCGATCAATTGGTGGCATGGCGGCGAGATTTGCATCAATATCCCGAACTTGCTTTTGAGGAAGTGCGAACGGCGCGTTTTGTGGCTGAAACATTGGGACAATTGGGCTATGAGGTTCAAACGGGGGTTGGCAAAACGGGTGTAGTGGGCATTTTAGATGGGGCAAATGCCGGCCCTACTGTGCTAATTCGAGCTGATATGGACGCTTTGCCCATTACTGAACAAAATACCATAGACTATTGCTCGCAAACAGACCAAAAAATGCACGCATGTGGCCACGATGCCCACACGGCCATTGCGCTTGGCGTGGCGACGATATTGGCCAATCAACGCGATCAATTGGCAGGGCGCTTGCAGTTTGTTTTTCAACCTGCCGAAGAAATTGGGCAAGGTGCAAAAGCGATGTTGGCCGACGGCTTGCTGGATCATGTGCGGCCGGATGTGGCGCTGGGCTTGCATGTGTGGAACGATTTACCAGTTGGCACAATTGGCGTAACCGACGGCCCCGTTATGGCGGGCACACAACGTTTTACCATAGCGCTAGAAGGCAAAGGCGGCCATGCGGCCTTGCCCCACCAAACCCACGATCCGGTGGTGGCGGCTGCTCATATCATCACCGCCGCCCAAAGTATTGTTAGCCGCAACCTTGATCCCTTACAAACAGGGGTTCTTAGCATTACACAACTACAAGGCAGCCATGCATTTAACATTATTCCTGAACAAGTGACATTAAACGGCACAATACGGGCCTTTGAAGAGAGCGTTATGCAGCTTATGCAAACACGCCTAGAAGAAATTAGTCAACAGATAGCCATAGCCTTTGCTTGCCTAGCAAGGGTTAGCTACCAAAATAAGCTCTATCCGGTGTTCAACCAGCCGTCTATTGGCCAACGCCTGCGCGAGGTGTTTCATCACGTTGATGAATCGTTGGACATTGTGGACAATATTCGTACAATGGGGGCGGAAGATATGTCAGAATATTTGGCGGTTGTGCCGGGTGCGTTTTTCTTTGTTGGCTCGGCCAATGCCCAACGCGGTCTTGACTATCCCCATCATCATCCACGTTTTGATATTGATGAGGAGGCTCTGGTGATTGGTGCATCATTGCTGGCCTCGGCGGTGGCAGAGTATGTTTGGCCGGCCTGAGGATAACCATCTTTACCCCATATTTGTGTATGGCACATTGCGACGTGGCGGCAACAAACATGATCTGCTGCGCCACCGCACCCTGCACGAGCAGCCTGCTTTAGCCGAGGGAATGGCGTTGTTTTCACTAGGTGCATTTCCGATGATGATCCCTAGTGATGGGGTGGTATATGGTGAACTCATTACCTTACAGCCCTTTTTACACCGCGAGATTATGGCCGATTTGGATCGTTTAGAGGGGTATAGCCCACAAAATCGGGACGCGAGCTTATATCAACGTGATCTCATCATGGTACATTCGGTAGATCGCGCCGTGATACAAATGGCGTGGGCTTATGTTGGGCAACAGGGCTTGCTGAAAAGTACAGATCTGCGTATCGAGGGCGGCGACTGGCTGCAACACCGCCAGCAACTGCTACAGAAAACTCGTTTTGGACGTTTTTATGAGGACTGAACCAGAAAGTAGTGAGCTTTTATGCCAGTGACGATATGTGTTGGGGCCCAATGGGGCGATGAAGGCAAAGGGCGTGTAGTAGACTGGCTGGCCAGCCAATCGGATATGGTGGCCCGCTATGCTGGGGGCGATAACGCCGGCCACACCATCAGCATCGGCCAAACTACTTTTAAACTGCACCTCATTCCATCGGGTGTTTTGCAACCCAATGCCTTATGTGTGTTGGGTAGTGGTATGGTCGTGAACCCTCAACGCCTGCTAGAAGAATTAAGCCAGTTAAAAGCGCAAGGCGTAGATGTATCGCCGTCGCGCTTGTTTCTAAGTGATCGCGCTCATATCATCACACCCGGCCATATTGCCCTAGATGCCGCCAACGAAGAAGCCCGCGCCGAGGGAGCAATTGGCACAACCCAGCGCGGCATTGGCCCTGCCTATACCGATAAAGTGTTGCGTCAAGGTTTATTAGTGAACATGATGCGCTCGGCAGAAGATTTTGCCGATGCTGTTAATGCTCATATTGAAGAGGTGAACCACACATTGCAAAACCGCTATCTGCGTCGCCCGCTAAATGCCGATGCGATTGCAGCGCTTTATGCTGATTATGCTCGCCAATTGGCTCCTTATATCGTTAACACCACGCCTATTATTCACGATGCCCTAAAAGCCCAAAAACGCCTACTGTGTGAGGGCGCACAAGGCACTCTTTTAGATATTGATTTGGGCCATTATCCCTATGTCACCAGTTCGTCGCCCTCGGCGGGGGGAGCTTTGGCGGGGTTGGGTTTTGGCCCCACAGTTGTGGATCGGGTGGTGGGTGTGACCAAAGCCTTTAGCACCCGTGTGGGCGGCGGCCCCATGCCCACCGAACAAGTCGGCGAAATTGGGGATCGGCTGCGCGGTACGGGGGATAAGCCATGGGACGAATTTGGCACAACCACAGGCCGTCCACGGCGGTGTGGCTGGCTAGATGGTGGAATTTTACGCTATGCAACCCAAGCAAATAGGTTTACTGAGTTGGTGCTGACAAAACTGGATGTGTTAACTGGCTTTGATGAGTTAAAAGTGGCAGTGGCTTATGAAATTGATGGTCAACGCACCGACCATTTGCCCTCTAGTGCTGTCGAAACCGAACGTGCTATACCCATTTATGAAACGCTACCCGGCTGGTCAGAAGACATTATGGATGTGAAAGCGTGGGACGACTTGCCCCCCAATGCCCAACAATATGTTGAGTTTATTGCAGATTTGGCAGGCGTTTCGGTATCATTGATCAGTGTGGGGCCCGAACGCACTCAAATCATTCTAAAGCAGTAAATATGATGGATGAGCAATATTTCTACCAAGCCGAGCTTTTAAACTTAATTGGCTTAAAGCCCGAACGAGTCGTGTCACTAGTTCCCAGTGTCACCGAGTCGCTATTTGATTTGAATATTGGGGATCGGTTAGTGGCCATCACCGATTATTGCGAGCATCCTGCTGATAAAGTGGAACACTTGCCCAAAGTGGGCGGCACTAAAAACCCAGATGTGGAGCAAATCATTGCGCTGGCCCCCGATCTGGTTATTATGAATCAAGAAGAAAACCGCTTGGCCGATGCCGAAGCCATTAGCGCCGCAGGCATTCGCATTTGGGTTACGCATCCGCGCACAGTGGCCGAAGCTATCAATATGTTGTGGGATATTGTGGGCATTTTTGACGAAACCTCAATGGTTCCACGTGTGCAGCATATAGATCGGGTCTTTGACATGATGTCGCTTTCGGCAGAAGCCCAGCCACGCCTAAAGACGTTTGTCCCTATCTGGCACGATCCATGGATGACGGTCAACCGCGACACTTATGTGCACGACTTGCTGTATCACTTGGGGGCAGAAAATGTATTCGCCGACCGCCAACGCCAGTTTCCACTAGATGCTGATTTAGGCGAGGCCGAGCCACTGGCCCCCGACAATCCACGTATTGCCGAACGCGATACCCGCTATCCGCGAGTATCATTGCAAGAGATTGTGGCGGCCCAGCCCGAATTGGTGTTGTTGCCCACCGAACCTTATCGCTTTAATGAGGTAGATGCTCAGTCCTTTGCTATGTTAGATATTCCTGCGGCCAAGTACAATAACATCTATGTGGTGGATGGCTCTTTATTAACATGGCATGGCACACGTCTTGCCCTAGCCCTGCGCGAGTTGCCGCCAGTCATTGATGAAGCGCGTTATAAGATCTATCCTGATGAGAATGGAGACTTTGAATGAGCCTGATTCACGATACCAGTACTGCAATCCAAGCCTTACGCCAACTAGATGTCTTTGGGTTGGCCGCCATGATTTGTGATACATCTGGTGTTGTGCAATTGCTGAACAATGCGGCGGCGGCCCTGTTTCAGCAAGAACCGGGTTATTTAGAAGGCCAATCGGTCTATGAGCTAGAGGCTTTGGCTCCCCTAGGTGTCATGCTGGATGCTGGGCTGCCACAAATTACGCCTCAAAAGCATCAATTGTTTGATCAATTATATTGTCTGGTGCGGATGCAGCGTATTGGGCGTGTGGGCTTTTTGTTCACCTTTGATGACATTAGCGATCTTAAATCGCGTGAAGATGATCAACTGATGACGCTGAATTTGGTGATGCACGATCTCAAAGCGCCCTTAACCGCCATCAAAGGCAATGCCGATTTGGTGCAAAATAGCGGCCCCCTAACCGAGAAACAACAAAAATTTTTAGACCGCTTGGCGCGGTCGGTGCAAGTAATGGATGGAATGGTGCGCGATATTCTTGATATGGCGTGGCTAGATGCCGAACAGCCTTTAGTCATTGAGCCAGTGCGCTTGGCTGGGCTTATCCAAAATGCACTTGACATGTTAGGTAGCCTTGCCGATGAGCGCGAGATTGTGCTAGAAGGCGTGCTGCCCAATGACTTGCCAGAGCTAGAGGGTGACGCACGCCGTTTAGAGCGTGTTTTTGTCAATCTCATTGCCAATGCTATCAAATATACCACCGTCAACGGCACAGTAAGCGTTGAGCTATGGCAAGCGGGCAACCAACAAGTGGTACGCGTGGCCGATACGGGGATTGGCATTGCGCCAGACTATTTGCCGCATATTTTCAAACGTTTTTATCGTGTGCCCAATCAAGATAAGCGCATTGAAGGTTCTGGCTTGGGCTTGGCAATTGTGAATACTATTGTTGAGCGCCATAGTGGCCATATTGAGGTTGCCAGTGAAGTGGACAAGGGTAGTATTTTCACCGTACATCTACCCATCCGTCACGATTTTTCATCCTAACTCTGGACGAGCTTATAGCCCACACCCCACACGGTTTCAATTTGAATGGTGCTGCCTTCTAGTTTGTGGCGTAAATGAGCCACATGCACATCTACGGTGCGGGTTTGTCCATAAAAGTCAAACCCCCACACCAAATCGAGTAGTTTTTCGCGGCTTAAAACAATATTCTCATTTTCCATCAAGGCCAACAACAAATCAAACTCTTTGGTGCGTAAATCGGCAGAGCGTTCACCAACTTTTACAGTGCGACTAAGAACATTCAGAATCACGTTGCCGATACGCAACACATCTTGTTGGGCGGTGGCTTTGGCGGGTGCATCGGTACGGCGCAAAATGGCTTTTACCCTTGCCACCAATTCGCGGGGGTTAAAGGGCTTGGTCATATAATCATCTGCACCAAGTTCTAGTCCCACAATTTTATCTATATCATCGTCACGGGCGGTCAACATCAAAATAGGCACATTCGACTCGGCACGTAGACGCTTACATACTTCCCACCCGTCTAGCTTCGGCAACATTAAATCAAGCACGACCAGCGCGGGTGCATCGGCGCGGGCCCTTTCTAGGCCCAGCAGACCATCGCCCGCATAAATGGTGCGATACCCTTCTTGGTGCAAATATAAGCTGGCTAAATCAACAATATTTTGCTCATCATCTATAATCAAAATGAGATCGTCGTGCATGAGAAACTACGCTCCTGTGTTGATTTTTGCCTTGATTGTACTATGATCGGCAGACAACGGCGCAATTAGCCACCCAAAACCTGCAACCATCACCAGCACATCCAACCAGCGTGTTCCATCGCTACCGATGCGGGTAATTAGCCCGTCATCGCGTCCGATGCTAAGGCCCAACATTGCCACACCAATAAGCAGCAGAGCCAAGCCCAAACGTCGCCCAACAAGATACTGTTGTAGTGTGAGTCCGCTAATAATCAGCCAGATCAGCAAGCCGACTAGCATTCCTAAAACCTGCCACTCATAGCGCAGCCACACATCGCCAAATTGATCGGGCAGATAGCCCACCTGCCAGTTGGGGGCGGCTTGCTCATCTAAAATGCTACCATAGCCACAGCCGCCCACCCGACAGCCCCACCACCCCTGCATCATCAGTAATGGTAAACAAAGAGCTACGCCATCGCTTAATATGCCCACTGGCACAGACCGCCACCGCGCCAAAACGATCATTGTCCCCAAGCCCGCCATTAGGCCGCCTTGCCAATTAAACCCACCATACCAAATATTCCAAATTTCTGATGGATAGGCTTCAAAATAGCGATAGTCCACAAACCACACTTGCACACCGCGCCCCACGATGATTGCCACCAAGCTGCTGCTGAGTAGCACATCTAGCCAGCGCCGCATGTCTTGAGGTGGATATTGGGACGCTTGCCACCACAGCAAAAACGCTGCCCCCAACAGCCCTATGCTGATGATGAACCCAAACTGAAAAGATAGCTCAAGAGGCATCGCTTCTGACGAGTTCTACTTCGGCTGCCAGATCTTCTACTTC
>CAZLPC010000094.1:807-9273 GCA_964561305.1 uncultured Anaerolineae bacterium | reverse complement strand
GTATGATCTTATTGAGTATCATTCTGACGATTGTTGTAAATGTTGTAGCGCGGATTGTGAACCGATGAAACTAACCGATTTTGACTATTCTCTGCCGCCCGAACGCATCGCCCAAGCGCCCGCCGAGCCGCGTGATGCCTCGCGCTTGTTGGTGCTCAATCGTACCAATGGTCAGCGCGCACACCATATTTTTCGTGACATCAAAGACTATCTGCGGCCCAGTGATGTGTTGGTGCTGAACCAAACCCGCGTTATACCCGCCCGCATCTATGCTAAAAAAAGTGCAACTGGTGGCAAGGCCGAGATTTTGCTGTTGCGTCATTTAGCAAGCAATCGGTGGACGGCTGTGGTTGGTGGGCGGCGCGTGCTAAGGGGTACGGTGCTAGCGCTTGAAAACAGTACTATCACGGCTACTGTCATTGATGAAGGCGCGGAGGCGCTGCGGACGCTCGAATTTTCTGCGCCAATCAGCGACTATCTAGCCGAAGCGGGCGAAGTGCCGTTGCCGCCCTATATCACCACACCACTAAACGATGCCGAACGTTATCAGACCGTTTATGCCCGCACCGAAGGTTCTGCCGCCGCCCCTACCGCGGGCCTGCATTTCACGGGCGATCTGCTGTTCGAGATTCAGCAGATAGGCATAAAAATTGCCTATTGCACGCTGCATGTAGGCCTAGATACTTTTGGCCCGGTGCGCGTAGAAAATATTTCTGACCATAAATTGCACCGCGAACATGCCCAACTGAGCACCGACAATGCTAAAATCATTAACGAAGCCAAACTTGCTGGTGGGCGCATTATCACCGTTGGCACAACCAGCACCCGCACCATTGAAACCGCCGCCATTCGCTCGGCAGCCTTTGGCACAGACTGGAACGACATGGACAGCGTGCGGCGTACTCTTGAAAATATCAATGACAATGTGTGTGCATGGCGGCCCGTGATGGCTATCGAAGAAGAAACCGATTTATACATTACACCCGGCTACCACTTTCGGACAGTAGATGCTTTGATCACTAACTTTCATTTGCCCAAAACCACGCTATTGATGATGATTAGTGCGTTTGCAGGGCGTGAGCTTATTTTAGAAACTTATCAAGAAGCTATTGACTTGGCTTATCGCTTTTACAGCTTTGGCGATGCCATGTTTATCTTTTAAGAAACGGTGTTATAAAGCCTGATGATTCGACCATTGGTAGAATGTGTTCCTAATTTTAGCGAAGGCCGCCGCCCAGAGGTAATTCATACTATTGTGCAAGGCATTCGGCGGGCTGGTGCAGTCTATGTTTTAGATGTCAGCACCGATGCTGATCATAATCGAACCGTGGTTACATTTGTGGGCACACCCGAAGAAGTCGAAAAATCGGCATTTGCGGGCATTAAACTCGCCGCCGAACTGATTAACATGGAAGACCATCGCGGCGTGCATCCGCGTTTTGGGGCTGCTGATGTTGTGCCATTTGTGCCACTGCGCGACGTAAAGATGGAAGTGTGTGTCGCTATGGCCCAACGGATGGGCGAGCGGGTGGGGCAAGAGCTAAAGTTGCCTGTTTATCTTTATGAATCGGCTGCTACTCGTTCTGATCGCCTCAATTTAGCAAAAATCCGCACCACCAAATTTCAATACGAAGAACTGAAAACCGCTATCCAAACCGATCCTAACCTAACGCCAGACTTTGGGCCGGCCATGGTGGGGCCAGCCGGTGCGTGCATCATTGGGGCGCGTACACCCCTGATTGCGTTTAATGTCTATCTAAACACCGATAATGTCGAGATTGCACAAAAAATTGCAGTGGCCATTCGGGCTTCTAATGGTGGTTTTGGGCATGTGAAAGCGGCGGGCTTTTTGGTGAAGGGCCGGGCCCAAGTGAGCATGAATTTAACCGATTATCACCAATCGCCGATTTATCGGGTGGTCGAGACCATTCGGCGCGAGGCCCAGCGCTATGGTGTGCAAATCGCGGCCAGCGAGTTAGTAGGCTTGGCCCCACAAGATGCTTTTGTGGAGGCCGCCGAATGGTATTTGCAACTAGAGGGTTTTGCTTCAGAACAATTGCTTGAAATCCGCATCGCCAAAGCCGAGTCTGAGGCTGCCAAAACGCAATTGGTACGAACCGAACCACCCCTGCCCCAAGAAGCCACCAGTATGATGTTTAATGTGAGTGCTACCGACCAAACCTATCGCCCTTCGGCATTTGTCGAGGCCGTAGCCATCGATAAGGCGCTGCCCGGCGGCGGATCGGTAGCAGCGTTGGCTGGGGCTTTGGCGGCGGCCTTGGTGCAGATGGTGGCTGGCCTTACCCTCAAAAAACCACGCTATGCCGATAAACACCCTGAAATGGCGGAGATTGTGCAACGCGCTGAATCACTGCGCGAACGCCTACTAGATAATGTGGCCCGCGATGCCGATGCTTTTCGGGTGTTGATGGAAACCGTTAAGTTGCCCAAAGAAGACCCCACTCGGCTAGACCTCTTGATACAAAAAACCTTCGATGCCGCCGCCATTCCATTATCGGTGTGCCAACAAAGCCTAGAAGCCTTAGAATTGGCTGATACAGTGGTAGAACACGGCAATCATAACGCGGTTTCTGATGGAGTGGTGAGCGCACACATGGCGTTGGCTGCTATTGCGAGTGCATCATTTACGCTTAAAATCAATCTCATTGGTTTTGAAGAAAACGATCAAGCCATTGCCATGCAAGAGCAGGCCAATCGTATCTTGCAGTCGGCACAGGTTCTTCAGGATAATGTGCTACAAAAAGCACTGATCAGAACGGGTTTAACAACACCATGAGCATTCGGATTTTATTGATGGGTTTGTTGGTAATAGGTGGCTTGGGGGCCTGTAACAATAGCGCCACCGACACAGTACAATCACATCCGGCTGAGGTAGAGAGCGTCGTTACGCCTAGCCCAATGTCCACTGCCGAAGATGTGTTTGCCGCCTTACAATTTGCTGGCGATCCGACACAAGCGCCAATCAGCAATGCGGGTGTGGCACGGTCGGCCAATCAGCTGCCTTCATGGACACCCAACGGCCCTACTACCACTCCGTTTCCCACAGTTACTCCTTATAATACCCCCGAACCCAGCGCCACACTGCGCCTAATGCCCACCGCCGACATAGTCTATGATCTAAAAAGCGAGCATTTTTGGCTGGCACGCCCTTTTATCAATATCAGCGGCATTCAAGCCTCAGTCAATGCCTATGCCTATGGCACAACGACCTTTGGGTATCAGCCGCATCATGGTGTAGACATTGAAAATCCGGTGGGAACAAATGTGCGGGCTGTCGCCAGTGGCACAGTATTTTATGCGGGTGATGATCTGAATGATGTATTGTTTGGCCCTCAAGCCAACTTTTATGGCAATTTAGTTGTGATTGAGCATCAAGTTCAAATTCCTGAGAGCGATACGATGTTCACGTTTTATACGCTTTACGGCCATTTGTCCCAGTTTTTTGTGCGGCCCGGCATGGCTATTGAGCAATTCGACGAGATAGGGTCTGTAGGGCAAGAGGGCGTGGCGCTGGGCCCCCACTTACATCTTGAAGTGCGAATCGGTGATCCTTATGATTACAATGCCACCTATAACCCCAATTTATGGCTGCAACCTTATGTGGGGTTTGGGGTGTTGGCGGGGCGTGTCTTACGCAACAGTGGTGGCTATGTGCCAGATGTTGAAATTGAAGTGCGCGATCCAGCCGGACGTGTCATTAAGACGACCTTCAGCTATCATTATGATCGGGTGAACCAAGACCCATTCTTTTTAGAAAATTTTGTTGTGCCAGATTTACCAGCCGGACGTTATGAAGTTGTAGTGAAATATCAAGGCCGCACCTATACTCAACCCGTTGAAATTCAGCCCGGACGGGTTGCACTGGTTAATCAACTGGTCAATTGAAAAAACTCGGTTAAAATTGGGCAAATTTGCCCTTATTGCTTTTAAAAAAAGATGAGCATTTTATGGCAGAACACAACTTACAACCCGAACCAACCCTAGAACAAAATATTGTTCTAGAAGTGCGTAATGTTACCAAGACTTTTCCGGGTGTCATTGCCAATGCCGATGTGGATATTAAACTGCGGCGCGGCGAAATTTTGGCCCTGCTGGGCGAAAACGGCGCAGGCAAAAGCACGCTTATGAATATCATCTATGGGCTATATCATCAAGACCAAGGCGATATTATCTTAAATGGGCGCGACGTGCGCTTTGCTAGTCCCCGCGAGGCCATTCGTAGTGGCATCGGCATGGTACATCAACATTTCCAATTGGTAGACGTGATGACCGTAGCCGAAAACGTGATTTTGGGCGAAGAAAAAGAAACACCCACATGGCCCTCGTTGTTTAACATGTTTTTCACTTTTATTTTTGCTGTTTTTATGACAGTTTTGGCTGTTGCCTATAATGAGCCATTGGTCTATACCAGCATTACGTTAGCAATTGTAGGCTTGTTGTTGCCGTGGTATGTCCAACGCTATGTCTTTACGCGGATTGGTTTTGCCGTGATAGGTTTGGCAGCATTGGCGTTTGGACTAGATGCGCTCGACATCACCTATCCTGAGCAATTTTTGTTTGTGGATATGATGGTGGTGGTGGGTTTGTTGTTGGTGATTTATATCTTGATGGGATTGATTCCGCGCAGTGTCTTCCAATGGATGGACACTCATCGGCGCTGGCTCATTCTTGGCTCGCAGGCATTCGCCCTAACAGTATTGCTGGTGACAGGGGCCGAAGCCACTACCCTGCAAGGCACATTTACTGAATATGGCAACGGCTTCACCAACGCGCTGCAAGGCAAATGGAGTGAGGAATATGAGATTGTTGTTGGCCTCATTGGGATGGTCTTGTTGGGCAGTGCGGGCTACTATATTCCGCGTATTTTGTCCAATAAAAATCCGCTTCAGCCACGCCTAGAAAGCCTTGCCTCATTTGATAGTATAGATAAAAAAGTCTGGTTTAATGGCTTGGCTTTGATGCTATTAGGCGCAGTTGGTTTGGGTGTGGTGGCTTTTATCGCCCTGCTTTCTATTGGTATTTTGCCCGATAATAACGACTTGTTGCGCTGGCGTGAGTTTATGGGGCTGGCTAGCCTTGGCCTTATTCTGACGGCGGTGGGAGCAAGTGTGCTAGGTTATGTGGCCACTTTTGCTTTTAATAACTGGGCAGATGTGGTGGGTGCATTACGTGTGGGTTGGGGGATTGCGTGGCGTGTGGGCCTGATTGGCGTGGCCATTTGGGCGGGCGGCCAAGCTCGCAACATCAGCCAAATGGCCATCATCACCTATTTACTACAAACCCCTGTCGAAACTGAAATTTTTAGAGATACTCCCCGTACAGTTGATGATGCGACCGTGGCAGCTTATGCCCAAACCGAAGTGAAAATTGAACCCAGTTGGCGCACCATAGACCGCGAACCTTCACGCGTTGCCCAAATTAACGCACTGGTTGCTGAAATTGATAGAAACTTCTATGATGCCGAAACCGGCCAATATCGCGGTATTTCAAGACAATGGCGCAATGCTGTTGACGATGTTCCCCCACTGGTCAACGATGTAACCATAGGATTTTTGCTGATTGCATTTGGCACACTTTCAGTGCGAACATGGCGCGGCACCAAGCTATTACCCGGCGCATTAGGGGGTATTAGCCTTGCTATTATGGGGCTGTTGGTGCTGATTTTTGCGGCGGCCATTGTGTATTTGCTGGATGAAGTAAGCCTGATTGCCGAAGCGGGCTTCTTGCTGGCGGGGTTGGGTGCAATGATCGCGATATTTTACATCACCTATCAAGATCGCCAGCGCGATCCCACCCGCATTCGCTCCATTACCCCAGTTGATACTGTTATTGATGCCATTGCCGATTTGCTATACACCATTTTTAGCGTGCGCCGCACTCGCGAAGCCGCCGAACGAGTGCGCGAGTTATCGAAGCAACACGGCCTTGAAGTTGATCCGTATGCCGTTATCGAAAAATTGCCCGTGGGCTTGCAACAGCGCGTCGAAATCATAAAGGCGCTTTATCGTAAAGCCGATATTTTGATTTTGGATGAGCCAACCGCCGTATTAACCCCGCAAGAAGGCGAAGAACTCTTTAAAATTATGCGCGAGTTGTCGTCACAAGGTGTATCTATCATCTTCATCACCCATAAGCTCAAAGAGGTATTTAAGGTGGCGACCAATATTGTCGTCATGCGAGGCGGACGTGTGGTGGGCACAACTACCCCAAGCGAAGCCACAGAGGCCTCACTTGCAGCGATGATGGTGGGGCGCGAAGTGCTGCTGCGCGTAGAAAAAGACGATGCCCACCCCGATGCCTCTATTTTGAGTGTCGAAAACTTACACGCTACCGATGATCGGGGTGCTAAGGCGTTAGCAGGACTGTCGTTTGAGGTGCGGGCCGGGGAAGTATTGGGTATTGCGGGTGTGCAGGGCAATGGGCAATCTGAACTGGTTGAGGTGCTAACAGGTCTGCGACCAATGGAGGCTGGTGCAGTCGAATTGCTGGGCCAAGAGTTGAAACCCCAACGCTATGCCGATGCTAACATTTTTCGACGCGGGTTGGCCGTACTGATGGATTTTGTGTTCGTTGCTACGTTAGCCGCATTTTTCAGCTATTTCTGGTCATATTTCAGCGTAGGTGTTCAAGATTTTAAGGTGCTTTCTACCCAAACGTTGATCATCTTTTTGGTGCTAGATCCAGTTTATACGCTGGGTTCGTGGCTATTGCCTATTTTGCTGAGGCAAGCGTCGCCAGTGACACAAAACACCACACTTGATCTAACCGAGCAAGTCCAGACCGCTACCCGTAATAACGCCGGCCAAACACTTGGCAAGCTAGTCATGAATCTCTATATCACCCAACAAAATGACCTCACGCCTAGTTTGTTAGGGCTTGTCATTCGCTATATTGGTCAAACAGCAAGCCGCTATTTGCTGCCACTATATATGTTGCTGACGGCTATTTACGCTGTTTTGAGTGGCGGCGAAGGCTCACTGGCAAGCAAATGGAACCGCCACATCCAACACGCATGGTATGATCGCTTGCCACTGGTTAATGGTCGTGTATCGTTTCATGCGGGTATCACACCACGTAAAATCAAAGACCTTGCCACCAGCCATGTGCCCGAAGACCGCTTGCGCTTTGGCATGGTAAAGCCCTTTAGCGTTGCTGAAAACTTGATCCTCAATGATTATTATGAAGCACCCCATGCCCAGTCCCCGTCGGTGATACAACTACCGTTTGTAACAGCCGTTTATGGTGTTATTTTTGGGGGCATTTTTGCGGTGTTGGGCTATATTTGGCTTTACTTTTGGAACAACAGCTTATGGACGGCCCTGCTAGATGGCTATGGTGTGCCCGACTCGCCACAGTTAAGAACTGTGCCGACCGAACTGGCGATGAATGCGGCCCAACGCAACAACCTCAACGATCCATTATTGGTATCGTTGGTGACACTGGTGGTGATGGTGGTGGTGTTCAGCTTTTTGTCGTATGTTTTAATGCGTTTGGTGCTGCGCTATCTGCTCAATCCACTTAGTATTGTTCCACCGTTGGTCTTTTTGGGTCTGGTCTATTTATCACTTGGCGCTATAGACCGTGTTTTGGTCGCTGCCGATTTTCAAGCATTTTGGCTGCCTTTTATGGGGTTACTGAATACGCTATTCAATAACTCCACCTCGTTTAGCCCTGAGGCCAATCAAATTATTGTCTATAGTGGTGGGCTGGTATTGGTGTTGCTGGCCGGCCTTGTCTATGACCAAATCCGTCCCCAAGTGGTGCAATTGACCGAATCCCAACTCAGCACCAATCCTATTGGGCAGTCTTTACTGGCCTATAATCAACGGGGCGTTGGCCTTAACATCAAAAATGAAGCTCTCCATAGCAACCGCCTCATCGAACAATACGACATCCGTACACCATCGGCATTTACAACTGGTAGTGCCCTATCAGGGGGGAACCAACAAAAGGTGGTTGTGGCCCGCGAGTTTAGTCGTCAGCCGCGTTTACTGATCGCATCGCAACCAACTCGCGGTATAGACGTAGGCTCGATTGAATTTATCCATAAGCAAATTATTAGCCAGCGCGATCAAGGGGCTGCGGTGTTGTTGGTGTCGGCAGAGTTAGATGAAGTGATGTCGTTGTCAGATCGCATTGCAGTGATGTATAAGGGGCAAATTATCAAAGTGATAGATGCCAAAGCTGCTACCCGCGAAGAATTGGGTTTGTTGATGGCAGGAATTGTGCGCGACTAAAGCCCGTCGAAGTCGTCCATTTCTAACAAATCTGACATCAGCAAAGCGCCCTCGTTTTGGCGTGGCAGCTTAGATAAGTAGTTTTGGGTAACAGCAATGCTGGTGTGCCGCAACAGGCGCGAAATCGTCTCAATTGGCACACCACTTAACTCCAAATTTCCAGCAACCGAGCGCCGTAAGTCGTGGGGCGCAACCGATCCCAACTGCG
>CAZLPC010000094.1:0-797 GCA_964561305.1 uncultured Anaerolineae bacterium | reverse complement strand
CTTAACCACGCGCCAAATTGCATCGGTGCTAAGGCCACCACTGCCCACGCTGCCCCCTTTATATATACGGCGCAACAAAGGTGTTTCGGGCTGAACATTGCCATCTGGAAAGACCAGCGGCAGCCAATTCTCAATCGCCCGAATAACCGGCCTAGGAATGTCTACTAATGCGGCTTTGCTGCCTTTGCCGTGTACCAACAATACTGGCCTTCCGGCTTGGGTATGTAAGTCTTTCCATAGAATATCCGTCAGTTCTTCGCGCCGCAGCGCCATAATGCACAACAAGCGAATGAGAACCGCATTGCGCTGGCGTTGGCCGGGGCTGGAGGCAATGGCTTCGGCGGCGGTCATCAGATCGCGTACTTGTTCAATGGCCAGCCAATGCCCTTGGCGTTGCCCTTCTTCGGCACGGGGAAGGCGTACATTGGTCATGGCTGCTGCGGTGTAGTCGTCTAAAATTTCGGCTTCTGACAGTAAAGAGGCCAGCGTGATAATCGCCGAACGCGCTTGATTAAGAGCTTGTTTGCCTTGTTCTTCAGAGACCAGTCGTCCCAGCCATGCCCGCAGTGTGGTGGAGTTAAGAATGGGCAACACTAAATCGAGTGGCAAGGCTTCCATACGTTCGACTCGCGCTTTGCCGCGTGTGGGCGCAAGGCCAATAATGTCCTGTAGATAGCGGTCTACCCAACGCGAGTAGGCTCTTAGGGTGTGGGCACTGGTGGCCCGTCCTTTTAAGACCGCCAAAAAGTTAAACGCATTAAGCGCATTGGCTGGTTGAACGGCACGGCTGGGGTTGG
>CAZLPC010000093.1:0-9325 GCA_964561305.1 uncultured Anaerolineae bacterium | reverse complement strand
TCATGAGCGTAGCACAACGGTCAAGCGCGTGTCCGACCCGCCTCTAACCGATGTTGGCCAACGCCAAGCCAAGCATTTGGCACACTATATGACCATGCACACCGATCCTTTTCCAGTGCACGATCCAGCACATGTGACGTGGCATGGCGGTTTTCAGTTAACGCGCATTTGGGTTAGCCCCATGTTGCGGGCCATGCAAACAGCCCTACCCTTAGCTATGGCAACCCAAATTGGGCCCGAAGTGTGGGATGATATTTATGAAGTGGGGGGTATTTGGCTATCCAATGACAACGGTGACTCGGTGGGCCATGCGGGCATGACCCGCAGCGAGATGCAACAAACCTTTCCCAGTTATCAAGTGCCACCTAGCATTTCTGAGCGTGGTTGGTGGAACCGCGAACGTGAGAATATTGAGCAATGCAAGGTGCGGGCAAGAGGTGTGGCCGAGCGCATCATTGGTATGATACCCACTCATGACAACGAAACGATTGCAATTGTGGCCCATCAGGCATTTTTAGGGCTGATGATACGAATGTTGATGGGAGTGGCGGGCGATGCTTTATGGATAATGCACTATAACACGGGCTATAGCCGCATTGATATGAGTGATGAGTCGGTGCGGGTGCGCTATCTCAATCGGATTGCCCATTTGCCTCATACCGACATCACAACTTGAGATGATGAGCAGTTTAAGTTTCATGAGGTGTGGGACAAAAATTTGTAATTCATGAGGAATTTTGCCCCCCAATTTGCCGATTTACTCACAATATGTTAAAAACAACACCTATGTGGCATCTTCTGCTGCAAAAGTTACCAAAATTCGCCCAAAGCCCCTAGATTGATTCTATGGTGATGTAGGGCGAAAAAGGTGCTAGCGATCATATAGCTTAGGCTGTGTGATTGTGAATGTATCAAGCGGGTTGGGGCATCAACCCTGTCGGAGGCGATGTAAGATGGGATTAACCCCGCAATCGTTGTTGATGGCAAAAATTACCCACCTTTAAGTGTGGGAAATATGTCAATTCCTTAAAAGCACGGTAAAAGGAGTTCTTAAAATGCGTAAAGCTCGTATTATTATTGCCCTCGCCATTGTTCTCAGTTTTATGGCGCTCCCCGGTTTGTTCGATAATGCTGCCTCCCCCTCGGTTGATGCTCAAGCTGAAGCCACTGGTAAGTTGGCCGAAGTGTTGCAACGTGGCAGTCTTGTATGCGGTGTTAGCGGCACTTTGCCCGGTTTCTCATTCCTTGATCCCGATACTGGTGAATGGAGTGGGTTCGACGTAGATTACTGCCGCGCCCTTGCTGCTGCTATCTTTGGTGAAGTGACCGACAGCAACTTAGAAATCGTTGCCCTTACTGCCGCCGAGCGCTTTACTGCGCTGCAAAATGGCGACGTAGATGTGTTGTTCCGCAACACCACTTGGACACTTAGCCGTGACACTGACCTTGCTGGCAATTTTGGCCCCACCACTTTCTATGATGGTCAAGGTTTGCTGGTTCCGGTAGATTTGGGTGTAAGCAGCATTGACGATCTAGATGGCGCTAGCTTCTGCACCCAAACTGGTACAACCACTGAACTGAACATCACTGATGCGATGAATTCGCGTGGTTTCACCTTTGAACTCATCCCGTTTGAGACATCTGGTGACAGCGCCAATGGTTATGCCAGCGGCCGTTGTGATGTGTTGACCAGCGACAAGAGCCAATTGGCTGGCTTGCGGACAACCCTAGAAGACCCCAGTGCCCACATCATTCTTCCTGACACCTTGTCGAAAGAACCCCTTGCTCCTATGTACTTGCAAGGTGATGCCCAATGGGGTGATGTAATTAACTGGACAGTGTTTGCCACTTTCCAAGCCGAAGAGTTCCGCCGCGGTGGTTCTGAAATTACCTCAGCTAATGTAGATGATTTCTTTGGTTCCGATAATCCTGAAATTCGTCGTTTCTTGGGCGAAGAAGGCGCTCTAGGCTCCTTCCTTGGACTCAATGACTCCTTTGCTGCCGACATTATTCGTACCGTGGGCAACTATCGTGAAATCTATGAGCGCAATGTTGTGCCCATTGGTATTGATCGTGAAGGTAGCCTAAACGCCCAGTGGTTTGATGGTGGCTTGCTTTATGCCCCAGCTTGGCGCTAGACCGTAAATGTTAGTTAGTTAAGTTAGAAGACTGGTGCTTCTGTACAAAACTAGTGTGCAGAAGCACCTTGTCCATGTTATGCTAGCGAATAATTAAAATTGTTTTACTGGCAAGAATACTTTTTATGGGGATTTTACTATGGGAATAATGCGTCCCGATGACGATTATTTTGTCAATGGAGTTGATTTAACTCTAAAACGTCCACCCCCTAACAAAAAAACTGGCATCCGTGATCTTATTCAACACGATCTAACCCAGCGCATTGCTGGTGGCTTTCTGATCTTGTTGACTATCTTGATTTTTCCGACTTTGCGGCAGGCATTGGTAGATATTGACCTGCTGGCGGCGGATGCTGATAATCTGATTGAAGGTATAATTTTAGGGGTTTTGGTAGCGTTGCCTTTTGGGATATTGGTGCTGGCATCGGCCTTGCGTGTTAATGTACAGCATGGCATCCCATTTTATCGCAACATTATTTTTATCCGAGACATTATTCAAGTGCTATTCTTGCTGTTGATTATTGGCATAATCTATATGCTGATAAATAACTTGCAAGATAACTTTCGAGATGAATCCACTGGTCTCCGTATTAATTTCGCTGTGTTGACACGTAGTTTTGGCGTTGAAGTCTCGCAAGGGCCGAACTATACCGAAGACATACAATGGATGCGTGATCTGCCGATTGTCGGCGAAGATTATCTGCGGGGTGGAACTTATACCCGTGCTTTGATGACTGGCCTCTATAATACCTTAGAAGTAGTAGCGATTGGGCTGGTCTTTGCGACATTGTTGGGTGTTATCGTCGGGGTTGGGCTATTGTCCAGTAACTGGCTGGTGCGAAATGTCTCAATGGTTTATGTCGAGATATTTCGGAATACGCCGCTTTTGGTGCAGCTATTTCTGGTGTATGGGGTCTGGACACGTATTTTACCTAACGTGCGCGACTCTATCGAGCTACCGGCATCTTCTTATCTTAATAATCGTGGTTTAAACTATCCTGCAGTTTCTACCACCGATACCTTTCTCCCCTTTTTAGTGTTGTCGTTGATAGGGTTTGGGTTGGGTATCTTCTTATGGATACGTCGCCTAAAGATTCAAGAAGATACCGGCCAACCTGCTAACACACTTCTCTATTTTTCAGCAGTGTTTTTTGGTTTTATGCTTTTAGGTTTTGCGGCGGCAATGATTGCTGGTGGCTTTCCTTTAGATGCTGATTCTCCAGAGTCATTAGAAAACCTCCGTTTTAATTTTAGCGAGGGTGCATCTTTCACATCTGAGTTTATGGCGCTAACACTCACGTTGGTGCTTTATACGGCGGCATTTATCGCCGATATTGTACGGGCTGGTATTTTATCGGTTCCTAAAGGGCAGATTGAAGCAGCACGCGCTGCGGGCCTAACTGGCAGCCAAACCTTGCGCTTAGTGGTTTTACCCCAAGCCATGCGGCTTATTATCCCACCTCTTACCAATCAATATCTCAACCTATCGAAGAACTCTAGCTTGGCGTTGGCGGTTGGCTATGTAGACCTCTTTAATGTTAGTAACATTTCGACGAATCAAAGTGGTCAAGCTGTTGTGTTTTTCACGGTGGTACTTTTGATTTATTTGGTGATGAGTTTATTGATTTCGTTGGTGATGAATTTCGTCAATAGCAGCTTGCAGCTGCAAACACGCTAAGGAGAGGGCGATATGAACCAATTGAATAAAGATGGCTTAATGTACATCGCGCCCTCAGACCCACCGCCTTCGCGCCGCCCACCCATTGGAACCGTTGGTTTTGTGGGATGGCTCCGCAAAAATTTGTTCAACAGCTGGATGAATAGCATCTTAACGATTGTAACATTTGTGGCGGTGTTTTTGTTCTTGCGCGAGTTTGTACTGTGGGCTGTTCAATCCGCTGACTGGGGCGTAGTCAATAATAACATCGCGCTCTATAACGTCGGACGCTTTCCACGAGACGAAATTTGGCGCATTGAGTTTTTGTCTATGCTGTTGATGTTTTTGGGCGGGCTAGGCCTTGCTATCTGGGGCGGAGCGGGGCGCACATTTTTCTTGACGGTGTTTGTGGTGGTGGTGCTGTTGGTGTTGGTTCCTATTGCTGGCCAACAGGCACAACCGGCCTCAATCAATTTCTTGGCAGAGCAAGACCAAGTGTTTGGGCCCATGCGCTTTGTCGCCGATGAAGGTGAAGAATTATCATTTACGGTTGTACCCCTTAATGACAACAGCTATGCCCGCGCAGATAATGTGCCTATACGCGGATTTTTAGAAACCGCGCCCGGCTCTGACAGTACACGCCTAAGATGGACAGAACTGCGACGAGAGGTCAACACCACCCTAGAAAGCCGCGCCGAAACCGAAGCATCGGCAGAAGGCTATGAACCAACCCTCTTCGAGCAATATAACCTGTTGCTGCATATACAGTTATTGAATGCTCAGGGCATTGTGGTTGCCGAGACCTATTCTGACCCGCTTAATCCTGATGTGACTCTAGACTTCACAGTTCAGAATAGTGGTTGGTATATCTTGCGTGTTACCCCTCTAGAGGATGTGGCTATTACTACAGCGTTTGATGGCATTCAGTTGCCGCGCACAGCTTATCGTGATTTGCCGCCAACGGGTGTGGCGTTCATTCAAATGAATGGGGTAGACCTTTATACAACCACCACTGCCGATGTCGAAAACCGTATCCTTGAATATGGCCCAATGCCTCTATTAGAGGATTGCTATAGCCCTGATGTGGTAGCTTGCCAAGTTGCCGAACGGGCTTTGACCTTTGAAGGCAAGCGCACCTTTGGCGAATATCTTCGCACGCAGTTGTCGCCCTATATTCGGTCGGTGGGTGGTCCGGTTATGCTGGGCATTCTCATCTTCATATTGGCCTACTTTTTAGGATATTTTACAACCCAAATAGAAGACCGTCGTTATTTGCGAACGATAAATATTCTCGCCACGATCGGTTGGCTGGGGTTAATGCCACTTAGTTGGATTATTTTGTCTGGTATTGGTGAAGACGGCACAACGCCTTATCCCGACTTTCAGCTAGAGCCAATTTCTACCAATTTGTGGCAAGGTTTGCTGTTAACAGTGATGCTCACTTTCATCAGTGTAACCTTATCTTTGCCGTTGGGTGTGCTTTTGGCGCTGGGGCGGCGCAGCAACCTGCCTGTTATTGGCACGTTCAGCGTCATTTTTATTGAAACCATCCGTGGCGCACCCCTTATCACCATTTTGTTTTTTGCTAAAAATGTGTTGCCCTTTTTCTCGGCTTCGCTTAATGATCTTGAACAAGTGATTCGTATGTTGGTTGGCCTAACCTTGTTTAGTGCTGCCTATCAGGCCGAGATTGTGCGGGGTGGCTTACAGATTATTCCTAAAGGCCAAAGCGAAGCGGCCAATGCATTGGGCCTTAACCCTGTGTATACCAATCTGTTCATTATCTTACCCCAAGCGCTACGGGCAGTTATTCCGGCCTCCATGAGCCAATTTGTGAGCTTGTTCAAAGACACCTCTTTGGTACAAATTGTCGGTTTGTTTGAGTTGGTGGGTGTTACCGAGCAGGTCTTTACTGGCCAACGGCGCTATGCGCTGTCGGTGCGCGAGGCCTATCTCTACATTGGTATGATCTACTTCTTGATCGCTTTTATTATGTCTGCCATCAGCCGCCGCCTAGAAGAAACAGGCTCTGGCGCTGCACGCCGTTAAAGTAAATGAGGTTTATACGTAATGAGTGAGCAAAATTATCAAAAACATCTTGGTGAGTTTATTATTGAATTGCGTGATGTGAACAAATGGTTTGGCGAGTTTCATGTATTGCGCGATGTCAATATAAAAGTGCGCGAGCGTGAAGTGGTGGTGGTTATTGGCCCCTCGGGGTCGGGTAAATCTACCCTTATTCGCTGCATCAATCGCCTAGAAGAGCACCAAGAAGGCGATATTATTGTAGATGGCATTACGCTTTCTAACGACGTAAAGAACATTAATGCTATTCGTAGCGAAACTGGTATGGTGTTTCAACAGTTTAACTTGTTTCCTCACCTAACGGTATTGCAGAACATCACGCTGGCCCAACGCTATGTGCGGCGACGGGCGCGGCGGCAAGCCGAAGAAAAGGCGATGGAGTTGTTGAAGCGGGTAGGTATTCCTGAGCAAGCCACCAAATATCCCGGCCAGCTTTCGGGTGGGCAACAACAGCGCGTGGCGATTGCGCGGGCCTTGGCGATGGATCCAAAAATTATGCTGTTCGACGAACCAACCTCGGCCCTAGACCCTGAAATGATCAAAGAAGTGCTAGATGTAATGAAAGAATTGGCTACATCGGGCATGACGATGTTGGTTGTTACTCACGAAATGGGCTTTGCCCGCGAAGTGGCCGACCGCGTGATTTTTATGGATGCGGGGCGCGTAGTGGAAATTGGTACACCAGAGCATTTTTTCACCAATCCACAGCACGAACGCACCCAACTATTTTTGTCGCAAATTTTATAAAGCGATTTTATAGCCAGCAGATATGCTCTGCTGGCCATAAATTGATTTATATCTATTCCAATACTTCGATAATGTCTTCTAGAATGCTTTCAAGGTCTAGCGCTTCGTTAGCTGCTAAAACAACGATAATCACATCTGCTTCTTCCAAGTAGATCCCAATGCTGGCAAAGCCCAATACCCCGCCAGAATGGCCAATCGCATCACCATACTCAGTTTCCCACAGTATCAAGCCAAGACTATAGCCGCCAGCTTCATCATCATCACTAAAACTGAGCAATTCATCAAAACTGGCTTCACTTAGCAATGTTTCGTCATATAACAGGGCTTGATAAAATGTCGTCACATCTTCCACTGTCGAGATCAAGCCACCATCGGCCAAACCAGCTCCGTCATTAACTAGGCTAGCATTGATTACATTACCATCACCGTAAATGTCGGTATAGCTATCCACAAAGCCACCCGGCAAGGTTTCGCTAATTTGAGTATAGGTATTGTCTAAGCCCAGTGGATCGAGAATGTATTCGCGCATTAAAACATGAAGCGGTTCTTCGGTAGCAGCTTCTAGCACAAGCTGCATCAAGAGATAGTTGCTATTAGAGTAGTCAAAGGCTTCATCGGGTGCAAAAAGTGCTGGTTCGTTGTAGGCATAAGCAAGGGAATTTTCGACTGTCCATGTATAAGTTGGATCATCCTCTACAGTTTCCCAAAAGGCATCTGTTCCTAAGTAATCAGGAATGCCGCTTCGCATAGATAACAGGTGGCGCAGGGTCACTTCATCTGCATTGGCAATGTTTTCTACTATCTCGTCCGGTAGCCATTCGCTAGCGAGGTCATCCAACTCAAAATAACCTTCTTCAACCAACAACAGCGTTAGTGCAGCCACATACGTTTTCGACATGCTGGCAATGCGGAAGCGATCGGTGGGGGTAGTGGGCTGATCGGGGCGTGCCAAGCCACCTGTGGCCACCCATGTATTATCGGGAGTGGTCACTTGTACAACAATGGCACTGTCGTTTTCGACATAATCTCTCACAATGTCGTTGAGTGTCCCTTGTACATCATCGCTTTGGGCAAAGCTGGGCATCGCTACGCTGGCTACCGATAAAAACACCAGCAACACATAAAATTTTCGCATAGGTTTCTCCTGTTAGGCTTGCTGAAAAAGATTGATTTTATGTCGAAATGTCTTAGTCTGCACCAATGGCAGCTAAAATACGGGCTTGGTTGGCATCGTCAATGTCATCGTCAAACCGAATGCGGCGAATAACCAGCAATGCAGCTACCAAAACCAACCCCTCAAGCAAGAATACGAATCCATAGGCAAATTCGTTGCTAGATGTGACAAAAATGGTTACATCGCGGAAAATTGCACCCATTACCGAGCCGCCACCGCGAAAAAGGAGGCTCGCCATTGTCCACAGCCCAAAATAGGTTCCTACGTGTTTATCACTACTGACCGAGACCATTAACCCCCACGCGCCAATATTCCACATGCCCAGACCTGTGCCAAACAACAACAGCACGGGTCGGATGAGGGTTTCTAATTGGAAGAAGCTAGTAAGCCCTAATAACCCAAAGGTTAATATCAGCAAAATAAGCCCATAGCGATTAATGCGGGCATAACTATAGCTGCTGACTTTGCGTTGCAAGTACAATGCTGTTAATGAACCAAGCAGTGCTGTTGTACCCCAAAATGCTGCAAATCGGCTGGTTTCGCCCGTCGAAAAGCCAAAAACCTCTGCCCCAAATGGCTCTAAAATTTGGTCTTGGGCAAATGCCCCCATAAAACTAAGCGCGATATAGAGAAAAAATAGGCGTGTGATGGGCTGTGACCACACCGCCCGAAAGTCGTCCCAAAAGTTGGGTTGCGGTGCGTCGGGTTGATTGGCAACCGGTGAGGGATGTGGCGCAATGCGTCGTTCTTCGCCCAATACCGAAAAAAACCACAAGCCTATCATAATGCTGATAGTAGTGAGAAATAGGGTTAAGAGGCCTTCGGTAGAATAGTTGGGCAGTAGCCGTGCGAACAACACGCCCGAAACTGCATAGCCAAATAAAAGCATTGTCCAAGCAAGGCCCATTGCCCGCCCACGTTGATGGGCTGGGGCACGGTCATAAATCAGGGCCGTATAGACACTACCCGACAGCACCGCCCCCACCCCAGTCAGGCTAAGTGCCAACGTAATGCCCAGCCACCATGCGTTATTGTTTGTGGTGGCCAATTCTACGGTGAAAAAAGCCAACAACAAATAGCCCAACGCAATCAATGAGCGCCCTCCCCAAATCCATGGTAAGCGCCGATAACCCCGAATATTGGTGTGATCAGATTTTTGCCCCGTAACAACCACAAACGGCGCAAGGAAGTAGTTAAGGCCCAATAATAACGAAACAGGTGTGGCCGGATACCCCAAATCGGCGATCATAATCCGGTTCCAGACACCCGAGCCTAAAATATCGGCCATGGCCGAGCCAATGTTGAAGCTGCCAATTTTGATATTGCGGATAACACCCAAATTGTCGCTGGGTGTGGGTTGGGTAGCGGGCGGCGTATGCTCTAGCCGAGGCGTATCGGTCGCGGGGCGCACGGCGGGTTGCGATTCAATCATCGAAATTTTAGGCGCGGATACCCCTGCCTTTAGGTAGGGGGAGGAGCGCCGTCCTCCTTCTGTTGAAATGAATAAGAATAACCATCTGAACG
>CAZLPC010000092.1:0-9335 GCA_964561305.1 uncultured Anaerolineae bacterium | reverse complement strand
TTGACCGGACGCGGCGTGCATCTGGTAACACCCAACGACTACCTCTCGAAGGTAGGTGTGCAGCAAATGGGGCCGGTCTATCATTTCTTGGGTGTGTCTTGTGCGGTTATCCAAAGCAGCGCCCAACAACGCGGCTCGTTTATGTATGATCCTAACTTTCAGAGCAATGACGACCGCTATCAACACCTGCGTCCCGTCGAGCGCGGCGAGGCCTATCAGGCCGATATTTTGTATGGAACCAACAACGAATATGGCTTCGACTATCTGCGCGATAACATGGTTATGCGCCCCGAAGAAAAAGTACAGCGCAGCCACTACTATGCTATCGTAGACGAAATTGACAACATCCTCATTGATGAAGCTCGCACGCCACTTATCATTTCTGGTACGGCCTCTGCCCCCTCAGAGCTATATCGGGTGTTTGCCCAACTGGTACGACCCTTGCAGCCATCTTCCGATGAATCGGTGGAAGAAGAAGAACCCGATGGCGATTATATCTATGATTTGAAGACCAAATCGGTCTATTTGACTGAGCGCGGGGTCGAGAAGATGGAAAAATCATTTGGCCGCACTGGCCAAATGGAAGGCGATAACATTTATAGCCCCGAAAACTCGCATGTGTTGCCCTACCTAGACAATGCACTGCGGGCCAAGGTTGCCTATCACAATGATAAAGAATATGTGGTAGAAGAGGGGCAAATTATTATCGTAGACGAGTTTACCGGCCGCCTTATGCACGGTCGGCGCTTTTCAGAAGGCTTGCATCAGGCCATTGAAGCTAAAGAAGGCGTAGAAGTTCAGCGCGAAAATCTAACGCTGGGTACAGTCACGTTCCAAAACTTCTTTCGGATGTATGAAAAACTAGCGGGCATGACTGGTACAGCCGCCACATCATCTCAAGAATTTCACATGATCTATGGCCTAAGTGTGGTACAAATTCCGACACACCGCCCTGTCGTCCGCGAAGATCATGAAGACATCATCTTCATTTCTGAAAAAGCAAAGTGGAGTGCTGTTGTCGAAGATATTCGAGAGCGAAGTGAGCGCGGCCAACCGATTTTGGTGGGTACGGTGGCTATTGAGACCAGCGAACACCTCTCAAAATTGCTGAAAAAAGCCAAAGTGCCCCATGAAGTCTTAAACGCCAAGCAGCACTTCCGCGAAGCCGCTATTATCGCTCAAGCGGGTAAGCCCGGCGCAGTCACCATTGCCACCAACATGGCCGGTCGTGGTGTAGACATTTTATTGGGCGGCAACCCAGAAGGATTTGCCCGCGAAAAGCTGCAAAAACAAGGTATCGAATTTACGGAAGCCACCCCTGAACAATGGGCTACGGCTTTTGAAGAAGCCAAAAAAGCAACTGCTGCCAACCGCGAAATCGTACTGGCTGCGGGGGGCTTATATGTACTGGGTACTGAGCGTCACGATGCCCGCCGCATTGATGACCAATTGCGTGGTCGTTCAGGACGGCAAGGCGATCCGGGCGAAAGTCGCTTCTATCTAAGTCTAGAAGATAGCCTGATGCAACGGTTTGGCGTAGAGCGTGTGAAAGGCTTTTTGCAACGCTTTACGGGGTCGGATGATATTCCGATTGAGCATGGTTGGATCAGCAAATCCATTCAGCAAGCCCAAACCCGCGTCGAAGGCTATTACTTTGACATGCGGAAGCGCGTGCTTGAATATGACGATGTGGTGAACAAACAACGCCAAGCCACCTATCGGCAACGCGACAGTATTTTGTATGCTGAGCCGGCCGAATTGCGCGAACGCATTCAAGAGATGATTGCTGAAGAAATTCATGAGTTGTGCCTCGCCTACTTGTCTACCGAACGCACCGAGTGGGATTTAGAAGAAATGTATCGCCAAGCGGTTACACTCTTCCCTGTGCCACCCACCATTAGCGCCGAGTCCTTGGCCCGTTTTAACAACATTGCCGATGTCGAAAACGCGCTTTTGAAGGGCGCACTTGAAGTTTATGAGCGCGGCATGGCTGATATTGGCGACGAAAAAACTATCGCTGATATTGAAAAACAAGCTCTGTTGCGGGCCATTGATAACTTATGGATTCGGCACTTAACCGATTTAGATGTATTGCGAGAAGGTATTGGCTTGCAAGCCTTACGTCAACGCGACCCACTGGTAGAGTATAAGATCGAAGCCTTTAACATGTGGGAAAGTATGCAAGGTGAAGTGCGCCACCAAGCTGTACATAACATCTATCGCTATACCATGAATGTTAAAGAGCAACAGCAACAACGCATTATCCAAATGCGCGAAATGCAAGCGGCTTCGGCGAGTGCTGCTGCCGCCGCCGCCGCGCTTGCCAAGCCAGAACCTATTCGTAGCCAAACGAAACTAGGGCGCAACGACCCATGTTGGTGTGGCAGTGGCAAAAAGTACAAAACCTGTCACTTGCGTAGTGATCAAGAAGCAATGGGCACACCTGTCGGGCGCGAACACATCAATCGCTAACGATTGAGCCGTATCGTTAATAAACAAAACGCTGCTCGATTGGATAATCAAGCAGCGTTTGTATTTTGTTATCAGAACCTATAGAAAACCGCTAGAATTTGTGTCTTTTTTGCCTTATAAACTAGCTAATTTGTGCTATAGCATGGACAATTGAACGAAAAACAAGATATGGTTAAAAGCGATAGACATGCACCACCATATCAACATCGCCCAAAATGCTTTACCCTAAACCGATGGAAACGATTGTTATAAGCCAAATAGCACTACTGATTTTTTGGTTTGCGCTGGCACTGCTGATGTTTATTATGGCCCTTATTGCGCGCTTCTATGAAGCCAACACCAATCAGCCCACTTATTATCGGTGGTATGTGTTGCCTGTGCTGTGCGTTGGCTTGTCTTCAGCACGCTATGTTAGTTTGCATCAATGGGGCAGTGATTTGCTTGCCGATAGTTTGATGTTTGTCGGCGGATTGTTGCTGTTGGGACTGTGTCTAAGGCTATATTATAGTATGACAAGTGGGCGCAAAACATGATAAATACACTGCTAATCCTAGCGAGTGCCTTAGGGCCACTTTCCGTGACAGTAGTGCTGTTGGTCTTGGCAGAATTAAGCCGACGCTTGGGTGCTGTCTTAAAAATTCCGCCATGGCATCGGGGATTTTATCTAGCGGCCAGCCTTTCAACCATCAGTATTGTGGTACGATTATTTAGCCTTAGTTTGTCTGAACAAGAATTTAGCACCCAGAATGGCGATGATATGTTATCGTTGGTATACACGCTTGCTTTGGCAAGCGGGGTATGTTTGGGCCTTATTATTACATGGCGCTATTGGGGATGGCTTGTTTATGCCAGCGACGGCAAAACACTGACCCCACGCCAAACAAAACGCTGATCATTTTAGAAAGTTTGGCGAAATGGAAATTACCGTAACGCCGATGGAACCGTTAACTAATTTATCTAACACAGAATCTATCCTAATTGTTGGACGCGATGGCTATATTCGTCAGGTTATCGCGTTGCAATCATTGGGCTATGTTCCTTCAGAAATTATTGGGCTGCCGCTTAGCTATTTTATCGCCCCTCAAGACCTAGAGGCGCTAATGACCGAATGGCGCAATTATCATCAGCAACCCAATACATCCTTAGAGCTATCTACCACTATTATCCATCGAAACAGCCAGCCACTTCCGGTCTATGTCAAATTTACACCCTTAGGCGACCGTGATGAGTTTTTGTTGATAGTCCGCAATTACCATGAACAAATGCGCCAACGCGAACGCCTCCAAATCGTTAACGACATCGCCATTGCCATCAGTCAATTAGATGTCGAGCAGATTATGGCGGTCTTGTATGAGCGCATTAGTGAGTTGATGGAGACTAAATATTTCTTCATTGGGCTATACGATGATCGCACTGGACGTTTGACACTGCGCGAAGTACACGATGGTGGTGAGCATCTGCCCGACTATAAAATCGTACTTGGCCAACGTCCTAGCATCACCCAATGGATTATCGAACATCGGCAAAAATTGGTGGTTCAAGATATTTCTAAAGATAGTTTGCCCGTTGATTCAGATTCGTATGGCGTAAAAACACAAAGCGGCGTATTTATACCACTTGTTGTCTATGATCAGGTAGTAGGTGTTATGTCGGTACAAAGCCAACACACCAATGCTTTTAGCGACGATGATATTGCTATGCTAGAGGCCTTGGCCAGCCCCACGGCCTTGGCCATCTATAATGCACGCCTGTTTGATAACCTACAACGACAACTCCATCAGGTTAAAGCCCTGCATCAGTTGGCTGAACGCATCACCATCGCTGAACATCCAGCACTGATCAATCAAGCTGTTGTCGAAACCCTTACCAATATTTTTGAGGCCCATTTTAGCTTTATCGCATTGTATGACAACGATAACATTACAATTACATCTACACCATTGACCGATGCTGAGTATCATATCAATTCGACCCATCCTATCATAAACAGCTTGCTTCAACTCAATACCATTCGGGCGTTTAACCGTGAAGATTTTGCAGGCGAAGACTTCTTTCATTCTGACACACAATCTTTAATGGCTGCGCCGCTAATCTCTGGTCAAACCCATTTGGGCGTATTGGTGGTTTGCAGTGTTTGGCCATCATTTTTTACTGCCGAACATTTACAACTGATAGAAATTGTGGCCACACAAACCGCCGCTATTTTAGAAAATTGGCGATTGTTGAGTAATGCTCGCAATTCTGCTGAGGAACTATCGGCAGCCTATAACGAGTTGCAAGCACTCGATCAACTGCGCCAAGAATTAGTGGATAATGTCAGCCACGAGTTGCGTTCGCCCTTGTCTTATGTGCGTGCCTATGTGGGTTTAATGTCGGTGGGCGAGTTGGGTAATATTAGCCGAGAGCAAGGCGAAGCATTGAAGCTAATTGACCGTAAAACCGACAACATGCTGCGCTTGATTAATGATATTTTAGAGGTCGAAAAAATCCGCCCAGAAACCCTACAACTCAATGTCGAAAATATTCATCAGATTGTGCAACAAGTCTATCAATCGGCGAAAATTGCCTACATGACGCGCAACGTTGAACTGATTTTGCGCTGCGCTGAGAAAAATATCGAATTATCTGTGGATGCCCTCCGCATCGAACAAGTGTTACAAAATCTTATCAGCAATGCTGTCAAATTCTCACCTAGTGGCGGCAAAGTTCTCATTGAGTGCATTGCTGGGCCTGATGCCATTGAAATTAGTGTAAGTGATGAAGGCGAGGGTATTCCAGCCGATAAGCTAAAGCGTATTTTTGAGCGGTTTTATCGTGTGCCGGGCATTAAACAAGACGGCATTGGCATTGGGTTATCAATTGTGAAGCAAATTGTCGAAGCACACGGCGGGCAAATAGCCGTCGAAAGCGCTGTTAGTGCGGGCACAACATTTAGCGTCTTTTTACCCCGCTAAAAGGAAGAGGAACGGTATGGCTTTTGAAGTAACTGATGCGATTGATCGCAGCAGCACCTTGTGGCAAATGCTGAAAGGCCTGCCCAAAATTGAACTTCATCGCCATCTCGAAGGCTCAATTCGGCTAGAGACATTGGTAGACGTGGCCATGCGCCACGACATCCCGCTACCGTCTTATGAGCCTGAATTTTTGCGGCCTTATGTGCAAATGACCCGCGATGACAAAGCCACCAGCGCCCAATTTTTGACCAAGTTTAGCGTATTGCGCCAACTGTTCGTCTCAGAAGAAGTGATTCGGCGCATTACCTATGAAGCAGTGGCCGATGCTGCCGCCGATGCGATCCGCTATATGGAATTACGTTTTACACCTTATGCCCAAGCGAAACTAATGGGCTTCCCTATTCGTGAAGTGGTGCGCTGGGTCTGCGAAGCCACCCAAGAGGCCGCCGAAGAAAACGATATTCAAGTTAATTTGATAGTGGCAGTTAATCGGCATGAAACCATAGACATTGCCGCCGATATGTTGGCCGCCGCGATTACCTATCGAGAGCAGGGAGTAGTGGGCTTCGACTTGTGTGGAAACGAAGTCAACTATCCAGCTGCACCTTTTGTTGCACTTTTTGAACAAGCCAAAGCCGCCGAACTAGGGATTGCTATTCATGCTGGCGAATGGGACGGCCCCGCTAATGTGCATCATGCTATAGAAAGCATAAAAACGGGGCGCATTGGTCATGGTGTTCGTGCCGTCGAAGACTCAGTGACGCTGCAACTGGCTATTGAAAACAACGTTTATTTTGAAGTTTGCCCCACCTCTAACCTGCAAACAGGTGTTGTCACTAGCCTCGATCAACACCCATTGCTCGATTTATACTATCTAAAAGCCAACGTTACCATCAACACCGACGATCCGTGTATCCATAACATCACCCTTACCGATGAATATGCGTTGTTGGTGCAAGGGTTGGGCTTACCCCTTGCTTATGTACGGACGTGCATCTTAAACAGCATTGGTTGTGCATTTTTACCCCAAGCCGACAAAGACCTTATGTTAGCCGAATTTGAGCCGTCGTTGGCCCACCTTGATCCCCGTATACCACAAACCGAATACTAGCCAAATCGGTTGCTCCTTGCCTATAATCAGCAACAAGGAGTAATCATTATGTTTCAAATCGGCGATTTTGAAGTACATCTATTAAATGGTGGCCAAATTTATGTGGATGGCGGCGGGGCCTTTGGCCTTATTCCGCGTCTCATGTGGAGTCGCTATTATCCACCCACCAATGATCATCTATTGGCCATGTGCTTAAACTGTTTATTGGTGAAAGCCCATGGGAAAAATATACTGATCGATACAGGCATGGGCAGCAAGATCCCCCCTAAGTATATTGAGCAAACACGCCTCACCTATCCACATGGCACACTATTTGAGGGGCTGGCCCGGTTGGGGTTAACCACCGCAGATATTGATCTAGTCATTGATACCCACTTGCACGCCGACCATTGCGAAAACAACACCACTTTCGACGACAATGGCGCAATTGTGCCAACTTTTCCCAATGCACAATATGTAGTGCAACGCCGCGAATACGAAGATGCGATGCAGCCCAACGAGCGCACCCGGGCCACTTATATCCCGTTTAACTATGAACCCGTTTATGCAGCTGGCCAATTGCGCCTATTAGAAGGCGATACCGAACTATTGCCCGGCATTAAGGGCATCGTGACACCCGGCCATACGCCCGGCCACATGAGTATCTTGCTTTCAAGTAATAGTCAGCACCTGTTTTTCATCTGTGATCTAGCGACCTATGCTATTCAGCTCGAAAAATTGGCATGGATGACGGCTTATGATGTGGAACCACTTGTCACCCTAGAAACCAAGCGCCACTGGCAGCCATGGCTTATTGAACATCAGGCGATTGTGGTGTTTCCGCACGATACCACTATTTTGGCAGCGCATCTTGTTGCCGATGCAAACGGCCATCCACGCCTTGCCCCGCTTTCTGCCGATGAAGGCGCAATTTATTCATAACTATAACCAGTCATGGTCATAAAAAGGGAGAAGTAACCTTGAGTCAGTTTTATATTCCGAAACGGGCAATGGTAATTGCCGCACATCCTGATGATATTGAATTTGGTGTGGCGGGTACCATTATCCGTTGGACACGCGCTGGCGCAGAAGTATGTTATGTGCTGGTGACCAGTGGCGATGGAGGGATTGCCAACCCCAAGTTTAGCCGCCAGCAAGTGCGCGACATCCGCGAGCCAGAACAACGCGAAGCGGCAGCACTGGCGGGGGTGAAAGAAGTGGTTTTTCTGCGCGAACCCGATGGTGAAGTGGTAAATACCCTTGAGTTGCGTAAAAAACTAGTGCGCGAGATTCGGCGTTTTCAGCCCGATGTCGTCATCTGCCAAGATCCAACAATTTTATTTGCGTCAGATGGCTATATCAACCACCCCGATCATCGGGCGGTGGGCATGGCTGCGCTTGATGCGGTGTTTCCGGCGGCGGGTCAGCCCCATGTTTTCCAAGACCTAGAAGCCGAAGGATTGCACGCCCATAAAACCAAGCGTGTTTATGTGTCGGCATGGCAACCCGATGCCGCCAATACCTACATTAATATCACCGACTCAATCGAGCAAAAGATTGCATCGTTGTTTGCCCACAAAAGCCAAATGGACGAGATGATGGGCCAGCGACAAGAAACATCACTAGAGACTATCGCTAGCTGGATCAAACAAGCTGCGGCCGAACGTGGCAAAGGCAAAGAAATGGCCTATGCCGAGAGCTTTCGCGTTATTACACTAGAACCAGCCCCGCCCGCCAATGAAAATGGAAGCCAAGCCTAAAACACGATGAGCGATCAAGACCTGCCTGTGCGCCCACGCCCCACCAAATTCAACGATGAACCTATTTTTACCGATGCGCCACCCGAGAGTCGCAAGCGCCAACCCATCACATCGCATCAGCCCGAACTGGTGCTGGACGATGAGGCAGAGCCAATGGCGACGAAAGCACGGGAACGGGCACTGCAACAAGTCTGGTTGCCGTCGTCGTGGGCATTTTTCAAGACCACAGTGGTAGCCTTTATGGCGGCGGTGTTGATCGCTACGGTTTTTTCGTATTGGACACCTGAAGAAGACCTGTTGCCAGAGAATTTTCGCTCTCAGATGCAAAGCGTCAGCACCACGGCCCAGCCGCCGCGTGCATTTGTAACACCTTTGCCCACCGATGCCCCTACCCAGCGTATTGGCATTGTGGCCGGCCACAGTGGCCCTTCATTAAACCCAGCCTTAGCAGGCATTCAAGACCCCGGCGCAGTGTGTGACGATGACAACGATGGCATCCCCGAATTAACCGAACTCGAAATTAATGAAGCCGTCGCTCGTCTGGTCGTAGACGAATTGTTGCTGCGGGGCTATGAAGTAGATTTGTTGCAAGAGTTCGATCCGCGCCTAGATGGGTATCGGGCGGCGGTGCTGGTCTCAATCCATACCAACGATTGCCGCAACTATGGCTTAGGCGCAACTGGCTATAACGCAGTCGGGGCTTTTTCGCGGGGTGTAGAGCGCGGCCTTGATGAGATTTTGGTGCGCTGTTTAATTAATGAATATGGGGCCGCTACGGGCTTGCCCCGTCATTTTGGCGTAACCGATGACATGACACTGTATCATACTTTTAGCGAAGTAGCCTTTGATACCCCCACTGTCATTATCGAGACAGCTTTTATGTTTGCCGACCGCCAATTTTTAGTGAATAATCGCCCCCAAATTGCACGCGGTATTGTAGATGGTATTTTATGCTTCTTAGAACCTGAATAATTGGTAAGAAGTGTTTGTTGAAGCATATCTGTCATAAACCCCATGCCTAAAGGCGGGGGCTTGGTAACAAGACCGGCTATGACCAGA
>CAZLPC010000091.1:0-9347 GCA_964561305.1 uncultured Anaerolineae bacterium | reverse complement strand
TGTAGCATTGCATCGCGGATGAAAGCAGGTGTGGTTTCAGCAAAAACCCACCGCGGCCGCCACCACCACGAGCCACAAAAAAAGATAAAGATGATTAGGCTTTGCGCTGCCAAGAACAAACTGTTTTGCCACCAATTGTTATTTGGTGGTTGCCAAAAATGTAGTTTTGTCATAGAAATTAGGGTTATGAAACCTCAACATATTCGTTATTTGCCCAATCTTATGCAAAATCGGCTGCGGTCGCTACCGTTGGTTGTGTTATATTTAACCGACGGCTGCAACAGCCGATGTGCCATGTGTGACATTTGGCGGTCGCCGCGTCGCAACATAGATATGGCCTTGGTGGATCGCATTATAGGCGATGCACTAGCACTTGGTACACAGTTGGTGTTGCTGTCGGGTGGCGAGGCCATGCAACACCCCGACTGGCCTATTATTGCCGCTAAGTTTCGCGCCGTTGGTATTAAAGTCTGGCTATTGACCAATGGACTATTGCTAAAAAAACAAGCCCAAGCCGTAATAGACAACGTTGATTTGCTGACGGTTAGCCTTGATGCAGCCACGCCCGATCTGTATCAGCGCATTCGGGGCGTAGATGCGTTGGATTTGCTGTTAGAAGGCATGGCAGCCATCAGTGCCGCAGGTGTGCCAACCACCACACGCACCACCATTATGCGGGCTAATTTTCGGCAAATGCCACAGATTATAGATGTCGCGTTGGGCAATGGTGCTGATAGCGTGAGCTTTTTAACCGTAGACGACAGCAACCCCTATGCGTTTGGCCCACGTTTTGCCCCAGACAACACCATTCCTATGGCAACTCCTATCAATGACTTTGGCTCCCTGTTTGCAGAGGATTTGCCCGACTTAAAATCTATCATAGAGGCATTATTCGTCAGCCATGCCGATCATTTTATGACAGGGCGCATTGAAGAAAGTCCCGCTAAACTGCGCCGCTTGTATGATTATTTTGCCGCACCACACGGTCAAGCAGATTTTGCGCCGCCACGCTGCAATGCACCACATATCTCGGCAGTGATTAATGTAGATGGCACACTTCAGCCGTGCTATTTTTTGCCGCCTATTCCAGATAGCGATGGGCTTGCTGCGATCAACAGTTCCGAGATAATTGCCTTGCGCAAGGCTTATAGCAGTGGCCAACGGCCAGAGTGTGTGCGGTGTGTGTGCCCGTTGTATAAAGGGCCGCGGGGGCTTTTAAAAGGTTTCTAATTCGTCTTCACGGCTGACAATACCATAAGCCATCCAGTCTTGAAGTGGATCCGCCGGGGGTATTTGTTGGCGAGCCCAATTGGCTAGCCACACCAGCGAAAAATAATCTACGGCAAAGTGCGCGGCCATCGGCAACCACAGGGTTTCATTATATTGGTAAAGCAACCCTAATAATAAACCTGCCGCTGTCGCATAGATAAAATAGAGTCGCGTCACGGCATGAAGCACGCCAAAAATAATGGCCGTTAAGACCAGCCCCAAAACGGGCTGCATCGCACCCCGAAACAAAATTTCTTCTGGGGCAGCTGCCAATACCGACAGCCAGACACAATGCCACCAGCGAAACCGTGCCAGATCAAGCCGCAGTGCCAGCGTATTACGAATATGTGCAAAGCCTTCAACGCGATTCCCCAATGTTGCCACGCTCAGTGCTATACCAGCACCAACCCCCAGCCCAATCCCCACATCCACAATAATCGTCAACGGCTCGGCACTAAACCACACAGCAAGCGCGTTATGCCCACGCACAACCTCTACCCACACAAAGCCAATTATCATCATCACTACACCCAGCCCAAGGCCAAATTTTGATAATTGATCAGGCCCAATTTTGGGTGTTGAATTAGATTGTAAAGATTGCATGGGTTGACTCCGAGAAAATTTGTCTGAAAAAGTCGTGTGGCATTGAAAAGCCCGTAGGCCTATGTTACAATGCGCGGCGCTTCAACACAGGATAGAGCTATTATACCCCTAGCTTAGGCGAGTGGGTGTGATCATTTAAGGACGAACATCATGACCGATTTAGTAAAGTTACTTGAAGACCGTACTGAAGAACGCGGCTTCCCCGATTTATACCCCGGTGACGAAGTGAAAATTCACCTCCGCATCGTGGAAGGTAGCCGTGAGCGTATTCAGATCGTACCCGGTGTGGTGATTCGCCTGCGTAACGGTGGCAACAACAAGAGCTTCACAGTACGTCGTATTGCCTCGCATGGGGTCGGCGTAGAGCGCACCTTCTTATATCGTAGCCCACGCATTGAAAAAATCGAAGTGTTGCGTCACTCTAAAGTACGCCGCGCTCAGTTATACTTCATGCGCGACCGTCGTGGTAAGAGCGCTCGCCTCAAAGAAGTTCGCACTGTCAACCGCAACAAGTAGGCCAATCATCAGCCAAACGCCGAATAAAGCCCGCCCTCAAAGGCGGGTTTTGCGTTATGATACAAACTGTTTATCAAATAGTTCTTTTTAGGGTGATTGTTTTTGAGGAGATTAAGTTAAGCCATCATGACTGTAAACAACCTTCAGCGTAAAGAAAATTGGTTATTGGGCAGCGCCCTCGACTTTCAACGCGATCCGCTTGCATTTTTGCTCTCGCTGGCCACTGAGGGCGGGCCGATTACCCGCTTTCGGTTGGGGCCAAAGGTGATCTATTTCATTAAAGACCTTGACCTGATTCATGAAGTAAATTTGAAGCAGACCGATGTAATTCAGCGCGGCGGCGATGTGCAAAAGATATTGCGGCGCACTATGGGCAATGGCATCTTGGTATCAGATGGCCAGCCGTGGCTTGTCCACCGACGTATGATGCAGCCAGCCTTTCATGCCAAGCAAATCGCTAACTATGCCGAACTCATGGTGCGGCACACCGAAGCGGTATTAAGCCAGTTGCAGCCCGATAATGTCTATGATCTGCGCCAATATTTGAATCGGCTGACGTTGGGAATTGTGTCTGAGGCGATGTTCTCGACAGATGGGGCCAGCCAAGCCGACTTGGTTGGTGAAACCATTGATGCGCTGCAAGAAGGTGCAATTGGCGAATTGCGCTCGCCCATTACACTTCCCGAATGGCTACCCGTCCCTTCGCGCAGTCGCAACAACGCCCGCAGCCAAACCTTGCGCGGCATTATTATGGAGTTGGTTCAAGCACGCCGCACCTCTGGCATTAGCAAACCCGACCTGCTAGGTATGCTGTTATCGGCGCACGATGAAGAAACGGGCGCAACCATGACCGATGAGCAAATCTGCGACGAGGTGATTACCATCTTTTTAGCAGGCTATGACACCACAGCGCTCACTTTATCATGGACATTCTATCACCTCATTAATAACCCATCTGTCGAGGTAAAACTGCACCAAGAACTAGACACTGTCCTTGGTGGCCGCCGCCCAACCGTGGATGACATCCGTAATTTGCCTTATACCGAAATGGTCATCAAAGAGACATTACGCCACACGCCGCCTGCCTATTTCCAAACGCGCCACACCTATGCTGATGTTGAACTAGGAGGCGTTAAGATACCCCAAGACAGCGCCATTATGTTCAGTGCGTATGCAACTCATCACCGCGCCGACCTATGGGAAGAGCCCTTTGCCTATCGGCCAGAACGTTTTGCCGACAATGCCGAAGCTGATTGGCACAAGTTTAAGTATTTTCCATTTAGTTATGGGCCCCATATCTGCATCGGGAACCGCTTTGCAATGATGGAAGGTGTTTTGGCGCTGGCAACCATAGCTCAACAGATTAATATTCGGCTCGCCGATCCATCACATATCGTTAAATCAATGCCGCGTATTACCCTGCAAATGAGCGAGTTTCCGGTAAAAGTGACAGCACGACTTTAATTTTGGCTATGGAGCATCATGTTCAAACAATGGCGTAACATTATCAAATATACATTGCTGTTGGGGTGCGTTGTACTCGGTGGGTGGTGGCCGCTGGCCCATGCCCAAACCGATGCGCCTGTGGCTATTACATCTGAAGATTCGGGGCGCTTGGGCATATTGACGCTTCTGGTACAACACACCAATACTGTCACTAAAATCGGCTTCACACCAAATGGCAGTGCTTTTTATAGCGCCGGTTTTGACGGCCAATATTGTGTTTGGAATGTGGATTCAGGCCGCAATCGGCTTGGGGAACGCTATTTTTGTGTCACCGATTATCAAGCGGGTGCTAGTGTTTTTGCATGGTCATTAGATGAAAAACGCTTGGCCATCACGGGCGACAGCGGCACAAGTATCCGCATTTTTCGCGCCACCCACCCCACACCAGAAGCAGATTGGAATACGCCCGTTTTAAGTATTCCTAATGCCAGCGGTGATGTGATATTGGAAATGCAATTTGTAGCGGGTGGCTTGCTGGCATACGATACTAACGACACTTTCATCCTTTATAATGTCTCCACTGGCCAAATTATCCGTAAATTTGAAGGCATTGAAGCGCAGGTCTCGGCAGATGGTCGGCGTATTGCGCTGATTGACTTTGATGGCAATGTGGTGCTGATTGAAGGCCAAACAGGGGTAGTGCTTGGCACATTGCCCACCAATGGAGTCTATTTGATAGCTTTCTCGCCAGATGGATCAGCGCTGGCGACATTTAATGGGGATGAGGTACGTCTGTGGGCCATGACTGATACAGGGTATACACGCCGTCAAGCAATACAAGCACAACCCCAACACCTTGAATTTAGCCCCGATAGCCGTTTTTTGATCGCGTGGGAAAATCAGAGCGTTTATTTATGGAACATCAACACTGGTCAACTGGCTGGCGAACTGCCAGAACATGATGGCGGCATTAGTACGGCTCAATTTACCCCTGATATGAGCCGCGCTGTAACGATTGATAGCTTCGGCAATGGACGCATCTGGCAGATCAGTCCTGATGGAGAAGCGCAACGATTATTGCTGATGCGAGATCGTGTGGATCGAGCTTACCTTGGCCCCGACTCGGCAAGTGGTATTATGGGCCGCATTGAGTTTTTTGCCCGTTTCTACGATATTCAGCGTGGGCAACTGCGCGGGCAGTATACCATCCCCCCCGATTCCGAGATTGCACCCGACTGGTCACTGATCGCTACCATTACCAGCAATATCATTACATGGCACGCCCTCCCTAACGATCCGCGCCCCCTAGCCTTCGCACCCATTGCTACCACCCGCGAGGCCATCAACATCCGTCAGACTCCCTCTACCGAATTTGCCCGCATTGCCATTATTGCCGCCAACCAGCCCGTGTTTGCCACTGCCCGGACCGCCGATAACCAATGGTTGCAAGTTGTGTTGCCCGATGGCACAGTGGGTTGGACATTTGTTAGTACCAGTTTGGCATTGCAAGGCACTGTTAGCGATCTACCGCTTGTCCCGACAGATTGACATATCAGAATGGGAGGCTAAAGTCGGCGACAATAGTCTCCCACCGCGCCGAGTCTATCTGACAGCCCAACAAGTCATATACATAGCGCCCCGCCTCATCCATCGGAACCCCCGCCACAATCACCACCTCTAAACTTTCGGTAATGGGCAACACCAAGCCCATTTCACGAATTGGTCGATCCAAGAAACGTGTTATCACATTTAATTCGGTTGCTTTGGAATGCAGCGATGGTGGATTGCAAACCACATCGTCCCAAAACGTGCCGAAATCGGGCAACTCTCGACTTTTGCGTAAAAAGCGCCGGAAAGCAGGGTCGCGCAAACGCATACTGTTGGTCAAGTAGAGTAACTCGGCCGCACCACGCCCCGATTTTCGCCAATCATCAGGTGAGGCAGCATAAGAGTGATGTGCTGATAAGGCTGGATCAAAAAACCAAGAAATGATATTGCGTTGGCTTTGGGACAGCTCTTCCATCGTAGAAGTATTGCATTTATTAAACACCGCTTGATTAGCAGCAATCGCCTCGCCATAGCGCCCAATGACAGTTGCTGGCAAAGGTAACAATTTCATCAGTAGCATCGCGTGCCGAATAGCGGCTTGATATTGGGCATCATTCAAAACAAAAGATTCTGGTAGATAACCTGCGCAAATCAATAACTCATCGCATTCAGCCGGTGTACATTCTAAATACTCCGCAATATGGATCACCATGTCGCGCTCTGGCAGGCGTAAGGTGCGGCCAAGCAGATAATTTTTATATGAAGGACAGGCAACATCCGTCAATTCACGTTGAGAGAACGTCTTTAGTTCGGGGTGTAGCTGTTCGGCAGCATCGGCTTGCCGACGTATTCTAAATTCTTCGATTAGGTTGACCAATTCTTTCAATACAACTTCTGGCTTTTTACCAGATGGACTGGTCAGCATAATGGTTCTCCTCATAACCCATGGCGCAACATTTTATGGATTATAGACTTAATTGATGTGACCAACATGAAATTGGGATCAGTTTTGCACCTGACAGAGCAATTAAACAGACGTAAAGTTAAAGCATCGAACAAAAGCGACTGCAAAAAGCTAACGAAACCCATACTTCAACACGTCAAAAAGAGGAAAAAACATGAATAACCTACGTCAAAAAAATATCCTTGTCTTCGCTGCTACAGGTGCAATCGCTGGCCAAGCGGCCGAAAAGTTCGCCGCTGAAGGCGCTCACGTCTGGATTTCGGGGCCGGATGAAGCACGCCTGCAAGGCCTTGCCGAGCGTATCCGTCAACAAGGTGGCTCCGTGCATTGCAAACCTGTTGATGCTACTCATCCTGACCAAGTTGCCGCTTATGTGGCGCAGGTTGCAGACGAAGCCGGCACTATTGATGGCGTATTTAATGGCATTGGCGGTCGTCCTGAATCGTTAGGCTATCCCGCTGTCTCGGCGGAGCAGAGCCTAGCGGATTTCTTGATCCCGTTTAATATCATTGTTGCCTCGCAATTCTTGACCGCACGCGAAGCCGCCAAGCACATGCAGCCCGGTAGCGCAATTGTATTCTTATCGGCTTCGCTCAGTCGCATGACACAGCCGTATATGGCAGGTATCAGCGCGGCTCAAGGTGCAATTGAATCGCTTACCCGTGCGTTGGCCGGTGAATATGGCCCCCAAGGCATCCGTGTGAATTGCGTACGTGGGTCTGGTATGCCCGAAACGCAAACTATTCAAGAAACGGCCATGGGTTATGCGGCGCTTGGCCTCACTATCGACATGAAGATGCCACCCCTCGGCCGCCCCATTAGCGTAGCCGACACCGTCAACACCGCTACTTATTTACTGTCGGACTTGTCTAGCGGCGTAACCGGGCAGGTTGTGGATGTAAGTGCTGGTGCATTTGTCTAAGCTATAGATCAATTGGGCAATCCTCGCTATCAGGATTGCCCATTGGCAAAACACCCTTACGCATTTTGAAAATAATCCTTTCATTTATTCGGTCAAAGTGCTTTTTGATGCTACAATCAGCGCCATAGTGATAATTTTTATGTCGTTGACCTGACGAAAGGAAGCGTAATGGGTACTCGCGGAGCATTTACGTTTGTACTGCACAGCCATCTGCCCTATGCTCGTCTCGCTGGACGTTGGCCCCACGGTGAAGAGTGGATTCATGAAGCCGCCAGCGAAACCTATATTCCCCTTTTAAATGCCCTTTATGATCTGAAAGCAGAAGGTATTCAATTTAAGCTAACCCTCGGCCTAACCCCTGTGTTGTGTGAACAGTTGGCCGATGCAGATGTCTTAGATCATCTGGATGAATATTTAGAAGATAAAATTGCCCGCGCCCAACAAGATATACTCCGCTTTCGGGGCGATCTATGGGCTGCTGAACAAGCCAAACAGGGCAATAAAGACGAAGCCTTGGCCACAGGTGCAGCCAAACCCGTCGAGCGTAGCCAAGCTGAAGAAGGCGACTTACCCCCCGTAAACCGCGCCGAAGTAGCGGCCCAAACCAATGCTGCCAAAGAAACCCCAGAAACCGAAAAGCCATGGTGGGTGGGCCACACGCACCTTGAAAGCCTCGCTCATTTCTATGAAAACTATTACACCAATGTGCGCGATACGCTACATAACCGTTTCAACCGCGACATGATCGGCGCTTTTCGGCGTTTGCAAGACGAAGGCTATATTGAAATTATCACTTGTGCTGCCACGCATGGCTATTTACCACTTTTAAGCAGCGATAACGCCATCCGGGCCCAGCTAAAAACGGGTATTGCCAGCTATGAACGCATGTTTGGCCGCCGTCCGCGTGCAATTTGGCTACCAGAATGCGCCTATCGCCCAGCTTACTATACTGAAAACGGCCACATCCGGCCCGGTATCGAGCATTTCTTGGCTCAAGAGGGCATTAAGCTTTTTTTCAGCGAAACCCATTTGGTTGAAGGTGGTGCGCCAGTAGGTGTGGCCGCAGGCGAGGCCATTGGCCCCTATGGTGACATAAAGCGCCGCTATCTTGTACCCATGTCTTCTGCCCCAAAATCAGACAAAGATACCACCACTTTTACGCCCTATTTGGTCAGCGATAGCACCGCCGGCCCCGTTGCCGACCAACACAGTGGTGTTGTGGTGATCGGGCGCAACAACGAAACCGGCCAGCGCGTGTGGTCAGCCGATTGGGGCTATCCGGGTGACTTCGATTATCGTGAATTTCATCGTAAAGATGGCATCAGCGGCTTGCAATATTGGCGTGTGACAGGCGCAAAAGTGGATTTGGGCGACAAAGACTTCTATCACCCCGACTGGGCCGCCCACAAAGTAGGTGCCCATGCCCAAGATTTTGTCGCCCTAACCGAGCGCATCCTTCAGGCCCGCTGGGACAACGGCCTTGGCTATGGACTCATCGCCAGCAATTATGATACCGAATTGTTCGGCCATTGGTGGTTTGAAGGCGTAGACTGGCTGAAACAAGTGTTGCGCGGCCTTGCCAATAGCGACGCAGTAGATTTGGTGACAGCCAGTGGCTATGTAGAACAAAATCCGCCTGAAGAAGTGTTGCATCTGCCCGAAGGCAGTTGGGGCGCAGGCGGCACACATTTTACATGGAACAACCGCGAAGTCAGTTGGATGTGGCCCGCTTTGCACGAAGCCAGCGCCCACCTAACGGCCCTCGCTAATCAGTACCAAAATGCGTGGGATCAAGATCACCTGCGGGGTGTTCTTAACCAAGCCGCCCGCGAATTATTGCTGGCCGAAAGCTCGGATTGGCCGTTTTTGGTGACTACCGGCCAAGCCCGCAACTATGCCATCCAACGCTATAGTCAGCATCTCGAACGCTTCCGCAACCTAACCGAGAGCATTGAAGCTGACAACCCCGACGGCGATTTGGCTGCTAAATATTGGGAGTTAGATCGCGTTTTTCCAGACATAGATTATCGCTGGTGGTGCGACTAAGCAGCGCCTCCCATCCGCTATCCACAAAACCCC
>CAZLPC010000090.1:0-9420 GCA_964561305.1 uncultured Anaerolineae bacterium | reverse complement strand
TTGAGGGCCTTAATGACTATGTGGCTATTGGTACGCACCAAGCTGGATTGCGCCATGCTATCCATGCCCTTAAATATGAAAATTTGCCACAAGTGGCACAAAACTTAGGATTATTGCTTGCTGGTGCAATTTGGCAAAAGAAATGGCAATTTGATACACTTATTCCAGTACCATTGCATGAAGACCGTCAACAAAAAAGAGGGTATAATCAATCTATAGAACTGGCACAAGTAGCCGCAACCTATCTGGAGTGTGCCGTTTTGACCAATGCGTTATACCGTACGACAAACACCGCCCCACAAGTGGGCAAAAACCTTCAAGAGCGCCAAGAAAACGTGAAAGATGCTTTCGCGCTTAATCCTGACTATGCCCCACAACTCAATAATCGCCATGTCATTCTCATTGATGATGTGTGTACGACTGGCACTACATTGGTGGCTTGTGCAAGTGTATTGCGCCAAGCAGGTGTAACCTCTATTTATGCGGCAACCATCAGCCGTGCCGACCACGCAACATCGGTGGCTTTTGCTTAATGTTTCTTGCCCGGGCCTTAATCTTTAGGCAAGGGCAGCCAAAAAGGAGATTAGAAATGCAGATCAAGGTTCATACAAACAACATTGAAATTACCAAACGTATGGAAGAATACGTCAATACAAAGGTCGAACGCCTTGATCGCTACTTACCCAATATTCAGAGTGCCGATATGGAGTTGCGTACAGAAGGGCGCAGCGAGCAACCTATCGCGCAACTGACAATCCGTAGCGATAGAGGGTTAATCTTCCGTGTAGAAGACAAAAAGCAAGGCGATATCTATGCTGCAATTGATGTGGTAGTGGACAAAATGTATCGGCAGTTGCGCCGCCATAAAACCAAATTGCAACGGAACCGCAAGGGTGGCGAACGTTGGGTGGATGTAGAAGCCGAAGATTTGGCGATTCCTATGCCAGAAGATAATGGCGAGCTAGAGTTGGATGAGGTAGAAGAATTAGGCTTAGTCGAAGTAGTGCGCCGTAAGCATATTGAGCTGGTGCCCATGAACGAAGAAGAAGCAATTGAGCAAGCCGAACTGCTAGGTCATAGTTTTTTCGTGTTCTTAAATGGCAATAGCGGTCTAGTCAATGTATTATATCGGCGCGAAGACGGACAATATGGCGTGCTGATTGCAGAATCTAACTAGACGATATATGGGGCAAATGTGTTGTTATTTGCCCCACAATGACTGTTATTCAGCAGACGATTGTGCTACTGGCGTATAATCCCTTACGCTAAAAATCAAAACGTCACTCGTTAATACCTCGCCATTGGCGCGTGTCGCTTCGGCAACTAGTTCATACGTACCCACTTCTAACGGCCACCACGATGTAAAAGGCGCTGTTTCTAGCACTGCCACAACCTCACCATTTAACTCATATCGCACGGCAATGGTATCGGTCGGCACGGCCACCCGCAACCGAATACGCTGAAATTCAAGCGGAATTAAAGGCGATATCTGAAAAACCGTATAAGGATCGGGTGCTAGCAAACGCACTGGGGCCAGCCTATCGTCCATTAACGAAACCACGCCATCGGGTGGCGGCGGAATCCCTTGGCGGGCGGCCCAATCGCGAGCTTCGGGCGGCAATACCAAATAAACTTGTGTACGACGATAGTGGTCTGGGGTGTCAGTCGTTGCTACCTCACCGGTGCGGCTATCAATTTGATATGGGTGATAAAAATTATCTGCTTGGGTTGGCTCTGTGCCCATAATGAACCACTCCCAAAGCCGCTGAGGGCAGTGTTCGGTCGGCACAAGCCCCGATGTAATGCACACCTCTTGGCGCGTTAGCCCATCCGGAACAATAAAGTCTAGCACAGGTTGACCATATAGCACTGTTCGCATGAAATCGTTCCAAATTGGCCCGGCCCCGCTAATACCTGATACATCGCGCATGGGTGTGTTATCGGCATTGCCAACCCACACCCCCACGACCAGATTGGGGGTATAGCCCACTGTCCAGTTGTCGCGGTAGTCAGTTGTTGTACCTGTTTTAGCGGCAGCAATACGCCCAATATCGAGGGCACTGTTGGTCCCAAACGATGGAATGCGCGCATAGGGATCAGCCAGCATACTGGTGATTAGGTAAGCCACACGCGGATCAAGTTCGGGTTCGCCCAAGCTGGGTGGCTGCCATGCGTAGAGTGTCTCTCCTTTGGCATTTTCAACACGTCGAATATAGACTGGGTCGACACGTTGTCCACCATTGGCAAATGCTGAGTAAGCCGCCGTCAAATCCAGCAAGCGCACCTCGCCCCCGCCCAACACCAAGGACAAGTCATATTTTGCAGGATCAGTAAAAGTAGTGATACCCAAACGCGAGGTTAGGGCGATAAAAGAATCTACGCCAATATGCTCCATCGCCACCACTGCCGGAATATTATACGAAGATGCTAACGCCTCGCGGATTAGCACAGGGCCATGCTCTACTAAGCCAAAATTGGCGGGTACATAGCTCTCTAGGCGGCGGGTGACAAACGGTGTTTTGACATCAAGGATCATGGTAGCAGGTGTCCAAGGTTGGGCAACCGTTGGGTCGAAGGCAGCCGCATAAGCAAAGGGTTTCAACGTTGAGCCGGGTTGGCGCGGGGCTAGTGCCGCGTTTACATTGCCATCAATACCAGCATCAAAATAGTCAGGGCTACCCAGCATTGCTAAAATCTCGCCTGTATTGGGATCAACAGCCACCAGCGCAGCATTGCGTACATTGCTGGACGGTCGGCCATCACGGGTTTCGTTTAAAGCATCCAGATGACGATTTGCAATAAACTGTGCTTCTTGTTGCCAGTTCAAATCAATCGTGGTGTATACCTCTAGCCCACCCAACAACAGTTCATCGCCAAACTCGCGCTCTAGTTGTGTCCAAACTGCGGCCACAAAATGAGGCGCATGAATAGCAAACCCTGCCGATTGATAGTCAAGTGGCTCGTTCTTGGCAATGTCTGCTTCTGCTTGCGAGATATAGCGATGCCGCACCATAAGATCTAGCACCACTGCTTGGCGTTGTTGGGCAACATCAGGATTAATCAGAGGATTATATAGCCCCGGCGCTTGGGGCAAGCCTGCCAACATTGCACATTCGGCTAAACTGAGTGCAGCAGGGGCTTTGCCAAAATAGGCCTGCGATGCGGCATTAATGCCATACGCCAAGTTGCCATAATAAGTCTGGTTAAGATAAAGTGCCAAAATTTCATCACGAGAATAAAGTTGGGTCAGTTGCAGCGCCAAAATACTCTCTTGCACTTTGCGGCGTAGGCTGCGATCTAAAATCGGGTTTTTGGTCAACAGCAAATTACGGGCTACTTGCTGCGTAATGGTGCTGCCGCCGGCCTGCACCTCGCCGCCGCGCACATTTAGCCACATCGCACGGGCCACGCCCTCAATATCCACACCCGGATGGCTGTAAAAATTAGCGTCTTCGGTAGCAAGGGTCGCGTTGGGCAGACAGCTAGCCATTTTATCTAAGCCAATGACCTGATGACTGCCGCCATACAAATCTACAATTTCATAGAGCAAGAGCCCATTGCGGTCATAAATGCGTGTGCTGGGTACGGCCACCCCATCTTCAATGTTATCTAAATTTGGTAGGTCGGCCAGCGCCCATTCATAGAAGAAAATCATCGCGCCTAAACATGTAGCCAACAATACAAGGCCGATGCGTTGAAGACGACTGCGCTGTTGCCAACCTATCTGATAAAACAATTTTAATTGCTGTTTCATAAGCCACAATCACCTTATTAAACTATATCATTTTATTGTGCCAACTTTTTGCACAGTAGGATAGTGATCAAGGGGCAAACGCCTTTTTATCGTTGATTATAGGGACAACTTCATTAAGGAAGTATTGCGCATTTTGGTTTAATGTTAACCTAACTAGAGTTATGCACAGGTTTTGATAAGTTATGCACAGGTTAAAAACTCAAAACTGTACAATACAGCTTGAGATTATATTGTGATAGACTAGAGTTTCATTTTCATAGACAATATATTTACATTTATTAAGGAAGTTGCCTGTGCATAACTCATCAAAACCTGTGCATAACTAGCCCTTGCCTGTGCATAAATTGTGCATAACTCATATTCTTTGAACATTTTGTTGGGTAGGCTGTGCATAAATTGTGCATAACTTAGAAGTTATGCACAGGTTTTGCACAGGTTTTGCACAGCCTAGTTTGCTCTATTACACCCGCTTCTAGAAAAGCAAAAGATAGGGTTAGCAGGCTGTTTTGCACAAGTTATGCACAGCCCTACTACGGCTACTATTAAAAATATAAAATAGAGAGATAAATTGATCCTCTAATGATGTCACATAGAACAAAACAACCTTGAAAGAAAAGCAAATGTCCTTAACAGAAATCGTTGGCAATCTTCATACACATACCCCCTACTCTGATGGAAAAGCCTCTCATGCCCAAATTGCAGAATTTGCCAGAGAAGTTGGCTTAGACTTCGTGATTGTGACTGACCACAATGTGCTGGTAAATGGTGTTCAAGGCTATTATGGCAATGCAGAAGATGGCTATGTGTTGTTGTTGACAGGTGAAGAAGTACATGATCGCAGACGCATTAAACAAAATAATCATTGTTTGGTGTATGGCGTTTCTTCTGAGATGGCGCAATATGCACCCAATCCACAAAAACTTATTGATGTGGTTAATGCTGAAAACGGTATGACGTTTTTAGCACATCCTTATGATCAAGCCATTCCATGGATGCCCAACGCAGGTAGTATCGAGTGGGAGTCGTGGGATATTGAGAACTTTACAGGCTTAGAAATTTGGAACTATATGTCCAATTTCAAAGAAACAGCCACTACCCCACTTGCCACCATTTGGAGCATCTTCAACCCTGATCGCACTATTATCGGGCCCAATCAACAAACGCTCGATAAATGGGATGAGCTTTTAGCAACAGGACGGCGTGTAGTAGGGATTGGAAGTTCTGATGCTCACGGTCAGCGTTTTAGATTGGGGTTTCTAACACACACTATCTTCCCTTACGATTTTTTGTTTAGTTGTGTCAATACACATCTTTTGCTAGATGCGCCTTTACAAGGCAACCTTGAAGCCGATAGCAGAGCCATTTATCAGACATTGCATAACGGACGTGCTTTTATCGGTTATGGTGTTGTAGGAGATGCTCGCGGCTTTCGTTTTTCCGCACAAGGCACAAATAACAGTGCCACAATGGGGGATCGGATTCGGCTTGGCACAGGTATTACCTTGCAGGTGGTTGCACCGTTGCGGGGGCGGATTCGGTTGATTCGTCATGGTGAAGTGGTTGCTGAAGAGGATAATGTAGAAAACCTAACATTTAATGCACGTTTAGCAGGTGCATATCGGGTAGAGGTGTGGCGCACATACAAAAAGCGCGAACGCTGCTGGATTTTGAGCAATCCTATTTATGTCGAATGATGCACCACACAGTCATGTCCATTTTTCGGTAGAGCCATCAGTATCTTTTTTCTACAATAGCGCTATTAGATGTTATCAAGATTAAAGGACATGGCTTTGAAGATACAGCTATTGCCCCCCATTATAGTGATGGAACAAGCTTATCAAACTCGTGATGAGTCGTTTGATGGGGTATTTTTTGTGGCCGTTCGCACAACCGGCATTTTTTGCCGTCCGTCGTGTCCGGCCCGCAATCCGTTGCCGCAAAATGTAGAATATTTCGCTACCCCCCGCGAAGCCTTATTTGCTGGCTATCGGCCTTGCAAGCGGTGTCATCCATTAGAGACCAACGGGCAATTACCGCCATGGGCTGCTGATTTATTGCGTGATATTGAAGCAAACCCCACCTATCGCATAAAAGATGGGGACTTGCGCGAGCGCGGTCTAGAACCAGCCACGGTGCGTCGCTTCTTCCAAAAACGCTATGGCATGACCTTTCATGCGTATGCCCGTGCCTGTCGTTTGGGCAAGGCCTTTGAGGCAATTCGGCAAGGCGCACGTTTAGATGATGTATCGTTGGGCTATGGCTTTGAGTCTTTTAGCGGATTTAGAGAGGCCTTTAGCCGTATCTTTGGGCAAGCACCCGGCCAAGCCCGCGACCAAGAGTGCATTGTGATTGGCTGGCTAGAAAGCCCGTTGGGGCCGCTTATTGCAGCCGCAGTGTCTGAAGGCGTGTGTTTCTTAGAGTTTACTGAACGGCGGATGCTAGAGGCTCAAATAGAGACCCTGCAAAAACGCATCAAACGCCCTTTTGTGCCGGGTACAAATGCACATCTCGATCAACTACAAGCCGAGTTGGATGCCTATTTTGCTGGCCAATTGACGACATTTAGTGTGCCGCTACATTTTCCCGGCACTACTTTTCAAGAGCAGGTTTGGCGGGCTTTGTTGCAAATTCCGTATGGCGAAACCCGCTCTTATCGTCAAATTGCCGAACACTTGCAACTGCCTAATGGACAACGGGCCGTCGGTCATGCCAATGGTCTTAACCGTATCGGTATTGTTATTCCTTGTCATCGGGTCATCAACAGCAAAGGCGAGTTAGGTGGTTATGGGGGTGGCTTATGGCGCAAACATTGGTTGCTGAAGCTAGAGCGCGGTGAGATTGTTGGTGGGAGATAAGGGCTTAATGTGGCCCCACATCAAGTATGGGGCCAATAACTCAGCTATGCGTCTTCGTCAAGATTATCTAAATCGAGTGTGTCCACAAAATCTTTGAAGATTTGTAGTTTGTCGTCAGGGACTTCTTCGCCCGGAGCAGGGGCCGCAGGTTCTTCAATGGTATCAATGTCTTCTTCGGGCACAACCGATGCCATATCCATCACTTCTTGGCTCACAAAAATCGGTACATCCACGCGCACTGCCAACGCTAGTGCATCGCTGGGCCGAGAGTCCACCTCGACTTCGCGGCCTTCAATCTCAATCACAATTTTGGCATAGAAAATATCTTCTGGACGACGCAGCTCGCTCACCAAAATATGTTTGACTTCGCCCCCCATATCCACAATTATAGATTTAAGCAGATCGTGGGTTAAAGGGCGTTTATGAACGATCTCTTGTAATTCAAACGTGATGGCATCGGCTTCATAATGGCCGATCCAAATCGGTAAATAGCGATCTTCGGTTTTATCTTTGAGGATGACAACCCGATTTTGCGACATCAGGCTCATGCGGATGCAATCAATATCAACTTCTACCATCATGACAATAGCTTTCCTTACCAATAGTGGCTATGGTTTTTACCAGTATAGACCAGCCCTCCCTCAAAATGCAAAAAAAATGCATGGCGTTGCTTTCTTGTACATCTCTAATTGAGTGCATATATACACTATGCTATGATGACAGGATAAGAAAATTTTTTTGCTTTTTGAGGAGTGATTTTAATAATATCGGATAGATGAAGGATTGTAGACCTCAACGTTATGGCCTCACGAACGAACATGGATGCCCACGGTTTTTTTGAACTATCATGGCCTTATTTGGGCCTACCCAACGAGCCAGCCGATAATGGCGAGCGCCCGCCACTTGCAATTCCGATTCGGAGTGGCTTGTTTGAAGATGGGGAAAGCGACGAGGCGATAGTTCCGCACATTTTACCCATTTTGCCCTTACGAGGAACCGTCGTATATCCTCAAACGGCTTTACCGCTTACTGTGGGCCAACCGCGCTCGATTCGCTTAGTGGATGATGTCGCATCCAGTAGCCGCATGGTGGGGTTGTTTGCTGCCATTGATCCACAACAAGAAATACCAGCTCCTGAAGATATTTATCGGGTGGGAACGCTGGCGCAAATTCATCGCTTGTTTCGTGCCCCCGATGGCACAATTCGACTGTTGGTGCAAGGCTTGTCGCGCATTGAAATTGGCGACTATGTAGCGACAGAGCCATATCTACAAGCGCATGTTGTCCCTATGCCCGAAGAAGTGACGGCTTCCCTAGAAATTGAAGCCCTCATGCGGAATATTGTGGATCAGTTTTCGCGCTTGCAAGACTTGTTGCCCAATTTGCCCGCCGAGCTAATCACTTCTACGCTAAACATGGATGACCCTTTGCAAATGGTCTATACCATTGCTACCTATGTTCGCCTAGAGTTAGATGAACAACAAGAGTTGCTAGAGCTGAACCGCATTGAAGACAAGCTGCTGCGTTTAATGGGTTTTTTGACCAAAGAGCTAGAAGTGCTTGAGCTGGGTCACAAAATCCAAAATGAAGCCCAGTCAGAGATGGAAAAGGTACAGCGCGAATATTTCTTGCGCGAGCAACTGAAGGCAATTCAGCGCGAATTAGGCGAAGCCGATGAGCAACTTATCGAAATTGAAGAATTTCGTGAGAAAATCGCGCAAGCCAATATGCCCGAAGAAGCCGAGCGCGAAGCCCGCCGCGAGCTAGATCGCCTAATTAAATTGCCCGCTGCTTCAGCCGAATATGGCGTAATTCGTACTTATCTTGATTGGATGGTGTCTTTGCCATGGCAAGAACGCACCGTTGATAACCTCGACATTCGCAATGCACGCGGTGTTTTAGACGAAGATCACTATGGTCTGGATGATATTAAAGATCGCATCCTCGAATACCTTTCGGTGCGGAAGCTGCGCCAAGAACGCAGCGATGAACTAGAGCAATACAAGGCCGAAGATTATGTGCGTCGCCGCCGTGAAGGGGCTATTCTGGCTTTTGTGGGCCCGCCCGGTGTTGGCAAAACGTCTTTGGGGGCTTCAATTGCGCGGGCAATGGATCGCAAGTTTATTCGGATGAGTTTGGGCGGCGTGCGCGATGAAGCCGAAATTCGGGGTTTTCGGCGTACTTATGTGGGTGCAATGCCGGGCCGCATCATCCAAACCTTGCGCCGCGTCGGTAGCCGCAACCCCATTATTATGCTGGATGAAATAGACAAACTAGGGCGCGACTTTCGGGGTGATCCGGCCTCGGCACTGCTAGAAGTGCTTGATCCCGAACAAAACAATGAGTTTCGTGATCATTATTTGGATGTGGCGTTTGATTTATCAGAGGTTATTTTCATCACTACCGCCAACGAGCTTGATCCAATCCCGCGGCCATTGCTAGATCGTATGGAAGTGATCGAGCTAAATGGTTATACTGAACAAGAGAAGTTGCAAATTGCCAAGCACTATCTTGTACCACGCCAAATCGAAGAAAACGGCTTGTTTCCGAGCGAGGTGTCGTTTACTGATGGGGCTTTGCTAGAGATTATCCAAAACTATACCCGCGAAGCGGGTGTTCGGAATCTTGAGCGCAATATCGGCAAGGTAGCCCGCAAAATTGCGACTAAAATCGCAGAGGGTGGCACCCCACATGTTGATTTAGCAGCAAAACAAGTGCGCGAGTTGCTGAAGCACCCGCCCTATGGCTATCGCACCGAGATTCAAGAGCGCGTTATGCGGCCCGGTGTGTCAACTGGCTTGGCATGGACAC
>CAZLPC010000089.1:0-9436 GCA_964561305.1 uncultured Anaerolineae bacterium | reverse complement strand
GTAGGGGTTTTGCAGGTAGGACAACCAACTGTTCTGATCGCATGTGCAGCTGGCCACCGCGACGAAGGATGCTTTGAAGCCGCTCGCTATGGGATTGATCGATTAAAAGAAATTGTCCCCGTCTGGAAAAAAGAAATTAATGCAACCCAACACCAATGGATTGAAGGACACTATCACCCTACCCCCGACGATACCACTCCTTAAACCCAATGGTTAATTTGAATCATCACAAATGAGAAAAATTTAGACAAATCTCCCACTGTAGATAATTGTCGGTTGGTTTTCGGATAGCATGGCGTGTATACTACAGCAGATTATAGTAGCAGATCATGATCGGCAGTATCTGCAAGACTTTTACGAGGATTTTAATAAGCGTGGCAACTAGAAAAACATTGGGCAAATATGAGATCGTCGAGCGTATCGGTCGGGGTGGTATGGCCGAAGTCTATCGTGGCTACCATGCTGCCCTAGATCGCTATGTTGCCATTAAACTATTGCACCCTTTTCTTGCTGATGATCCCGAATTTAAAGATCGGTTTGAAAAAGAAGCGAAAAACGTCGCCAAGTTGCGCCACCCTAACATTGTGCAAGTATTTGACTTTGAGCATGATGGCCAAGGCGACAGCTATTATATGGTGATGGAACTTATTACGGGCCCTACCTTAAAAGATTTAATTACTGAAAAAACAACTATCGCACAACGTTTCTCAATCCATGAGGCATCGCGCATTATTGCCGATACCTCAAATGCGCTGTCCTATGCCCATAAGCGTGGTATGATCCACCGTGACATTAAGCCCGCCAATATTATGCTAGACGAAGACGAGCGCGTAGTATTAACCGATTTTGGCATTGCCAAAATTGTGACAGGTGGACACTTTACAGCTAGTGGTGGTATGGTTGGCACACCCGCATATATGGCCCCAGAGCAGGGCTTGGGCGAAGCCGGCGACGAGCGCTCGGATATTTATTCGTTAGGAGTAATGCTGTATCAAATGGTGACGGGCGTATTGCCTTTCGATTCAGATACACCACTGGCCATCATTTTAAAACATGTTAATGACGAAATACCCGACCCCCGCGAATATGTGCCGGAATTACCAACTTGGTTGGTAGATACCATCTATACCTGCTTAGCTAAAGACCCCGACAAACGCTATCAGTCGGCGACCACTTTACTGAATAATATTCGGCAAGGGGTAAAGCAAGGCACACGCTTAACCCCTATGATTGATACCTCGACCACCAATAGTTCGGTAGAGGGGTTGCTGAGTGCTCAACTTGAAGAAACCGATGTACGACGTAGTGACCCATCGGGGAAAATTGTTATTCCAGAACATGCAACTGGCCGTTTTCCAGTTGTTAAGCCCGAAGATGTCAAGCGCCCACTAACCACAGTAGTTAACGAGGTGACGGCCACCATACCATCCAGCAATAACCCAGACACCACCCGCGCCAATCGTGGGCGGCGTTTTCAGACCGTTTTATTGCTAGCTATCTTAGCGGTTTTGATCGGCGGGTTTTGGTTTGCCGCACAAGACAACAACCCACTTAGTGGGCTATTACGCAATCCCACCAACACCATTCAGGCGGTTATCGTCGCCGCAGATATTGCTAGCCCCACCCAAACCGAAACACCAAGCATTACACCCACTGCCAGCGATACCCCAACACCAACCGCTACGCCCACCGATACTGTAACACCAACACCCAGCGATACCCATACCTATACGCCGTCATATACACCTTCTGAAACGGCAACGCCAACGCCAACGTTTACGGAAACCCCCAACCCTTCCCAAACAGCAGCCATATTACTTACAGAAACCCAAGTGGCAATTAGCTTGCGCGAGCAAACTCAAGAGGCCGCCCAAACCGCCACCCAAGATGCTATTACTTTTGCTACCCAAACCCTTAGCGCCGCTGCCACCGCTACACAAGATGCTCGCACTTTTGCCACCCAAACCCAGCGTGCAGCCCGCACCGCTACCCAAGATGCCATTGTATTTGCGACGGCATCGGCTGTGCCCGCCACGCTTAGCCCCATCGAAATTGTACAAACCTGCGAGCGCGACTATGTTGTTGTTTCGCCCGAAGATTTGTCGGTTCCGCCACGCCTGACCGATGCGCTAAACCCGCGCCTTGTGCGTGCGGCTGCAAATTTTTCGATTGATATTTCATTAGAAAATGTAAGCACTTGTGATTGGCCCGCCGCAGGGCGACTAGAATTAGTCTTCATCTCAGATACAAGCGAACTTGACATTGATTATGATGAATTGGGCCGAATTTGCAGAACTGCCCAGCCTGCCCAGCCCGTTTTTCTAGATACTAATTTCACGCGATCACAGCGCCCTCGCATTGTTATTCCTGCCGAAGACTATCCACGCGATTCCATTGTCCCATTCTCGGTAGAAATGCGTGCGCCCAATGTACGTGGCTGCTATTTTGGAGCATGGCAACTACGATTTACAGACTTTGATCGCTTGCCTATTGGTGAGCCACTGGTCATTGCCATTCAAGTTTTTGGCGGGCAGTAGTACAAAGTTAAAGCACAGGCTAGCTTCTACAAAGTAAATCCAGTTTGTATAGCGGCGCTTACTCCTTAAAAAAGCATATTTTTTCTGAACTTAGTAAGTTATTGTATACTGGTGTCGTCAAGATCAAGTGTTTTGATTTGTTGCACACCTTTATTCACTTAACCTAACAGTAAGGACACTCCATCATGTTTCGCAAGCATAATAAAAAAATGATTGACAATAATGCAAATGGCCTGTCGCGCCGCAACTTCTTGCGCCTTTCAGGTCTTACCCTCGCTAGTTCTGCACTTCCCATACCCCTAACCAGCCAATACAACATCTTAAATCAACCAACCCATCAAGGGTTGCGCCGCCAAGCCCGACAACTTCTGCGTGTAGGTTGGGAGTCACCAGTTACGCTTGACCCTGCTAATTTATCGGCAGATAGCGAAGTTGCGTTGGTCAATGCTGTTTATGACTATTTGATTGATACCAACGAACAAGCACAGTTGCTGCCGCGCCTAGCCCAAAGCTGGTCGTTTAATGAGGATGGTACGGTCTTTACACTATCGCTGGTGGAAAACGCGACATTCCATGACGGCAGCCCTTTTACCGCCAACGATGTTGTGTTTACATTTGATCGCCTACGTGATCCTGACCAATCGAATGCTGCCGATTTCTTCTCAAATATTGTCAGTGTTGAAGCAACAGACGATTATACGGTGGTCTTTACGCTCAGTGCTTCCTCGCCCGACTTTTTATATAATCTGAGCGACAACCGCGCTGTGATTTTGAAGAACGGAACCACCACACCCACCGACTTCAACGGCACCGGCCCCTTCCGTATGGTTTCCTTTGATGCTGAAGATCGGGCAATAATGGCACGCAATGAAGACTATTGGTTGGCCGATGCTCCCAGTGTCGAGCAACTAGAATTCATCTACTTTACAGGCGATAGTAGTGCCAACGCCTCGGCCAATGCCCTTCGCGACGGCGCTCTTGATGTTATTTTGCGGATGCCGACACTCTTATTCGAGTCGCTGCGCCGCGATTTTAGTACGCTTGCCATTGCTACAAACGGCTATAACTTGGTACGTTTGCGGACAGATCGCGGGCCGGGTACCGATCCGAATGTGTGGCGGGCCTTCAAATATGCCACCGACAACCGTCTACTGTGGGAACTCATTGGTGTCGGCTTAGGTGCAGAAGGCAAAGATCACCCCATCGGCCCTTTATATAGCGATTATTATGACGAATCCCTAGATGCCCTTGGCCCCGATTATGACGAAGCCAGACGTTTGCTGAACGAAGCTGGCTATCCTGATGGGCTAGACCTTGTGTTGCATGTTCCCAATTCTGGGGATCGCGCCGATTTAGCCGAGGCCTTCCGCTCTTCATGGAGTTTGGCCGGCATCAACGTCGAAGTGCGCCTGCGCGATGAAGGTATTTACTACAGCGATGTAGAAGACAGTTGGCTAGAGGTAGACTTGGGTCTTACTGGTTGGGGTTCGCGCCCAACACCTCAACAATATCTTGACTTGCAACTAAGAACAGGTGCGGTCTGGAACGAGTCGCGCTATTCTAGTGAAGAACTGGACACGCTGATTGATCTTGCCGGTTCATCACTAGATCAAGATACCCGTGTACAAGCCTATCTCATTGACAATGGGCCCATCATCGTGCCTTATTTCTTCCCGCAGTTTGCGGTGTTTGCAACTGATGTAGAGGGTATTGGCTTGCATCCCTTCGCGGGTCGCACCGATTTCCGCTTCGTCACCAGTGCCTAATGAAGCTAAACATTTCAAGCGGGGTCAGGGCCTTTTCTGGCCCCGCACAACCCTTCTTGCAAATAATCCGCCCTTTGCGTGGAATTGTGCAGTTGTTTCGCGCCCCACTAAGTGCCATTGGCACATCAATTGTCATCGGTTTTTTGCTGCTCTCAATTTTCGGAGAGCAGGTTGCACCTTATGCGTATGACGCTGATGCCATAACGACACGCTTCGAGTTGCGCCCTAACACCCCACCCGATTGTTTTGCCCGTCGCCCGATTAATATTCCTATTCTAGATGCCAATATTAAATATTTTGATCCTTTTAACACGCCCTGCAAAAACCCCTTTGGTACAACCAAAGAAGGGCGCGACGTATTTAGCCGTGTCATTTTGGGCACACGCGAAATTTTTCGCTTGGCAGGCATCGGCACACTCATTGCTGTGTTAATTGGAACAAGTGTTGGATTATTTGCGGGGTATCGTGGTGGCTGGATTGATGAGGTAATTGGGCGCATATTAGACAGCTTGCTTTCAATACCAGCGTTGTTATTAGCACTGATCTTAATCGGTACATTGCCCGATAACGTCAACATCCCACTCATTAATTTTGACTATAATCTGCGCGAGAACAGTCTAATGGTGGTCTTGGCGGTTGTCTATTCGCCAATTGTGGCGCGAGTAGTTCGTAGTGCAGTGCTAGGCGTAAAGTCAAGGGGATTTGTCGAGGCGGCTCAATTGCGCGGTGAATCTACGCTATATATTATGACCCGCGAAATCTTACCGTCGGTCATTCCCGCCCTCGTCGTCGAGGCCTCGTTGCGATTTTCTTATGGCATCTTCTTGGTGGCATCGCTGGGGTATTTAGGGCTGGGCACAGACCCCCCCACCCCTAATTGGGGGCTGATGGTCAGCGAGGCCTACAACGATTTGGACTATGAGCGCAATCCATGGACGCTCAACTATCCCACACTTGCTATTGTTAGCTTAGTGATTAGCGTCAACTTGATGTCCGACGGCATTAAACGATTGGTACAGCGCAGTGAGTAACCATAACGATTCCCCTACCACAATCTTAGATGTGAACAATCTTGACGTGAGTTATAAAATCGGGCGACAGTGGTATCCGGCGTTGCGTGATTTTTGCGTAAAGATAAATGTTGGGCAAATTCATGCTATCGTTGGCGAGTCGGGATCGGGTAAGACAACAGCCATAAAAGCCATCATGCGCTATTTAGGCAAAAACGGGCGCATTATCAATGGCGATATTCGGCTAAACAATGACATCATTACACATTATTCGCGGCGCGACATGCGCGAGTTGTGGAGCAATAAGTTGCACATGGTTCCACAAAATCCCTTCACAGCCCTAAACCCCTCATTACGTATCGGCGAACAAGTGGCCGAGGTGATTCGCTTGCACGATGGCGGCAATAATGTATCCCAAAAAGTAAATGCTGCGCTTCAAGCCGTGCGCTTGCCAGATCCACCCGCCATCAGCCAGCGCTATCCACATGAACTGAGTGGCGGCCAGCAACAGCGCGTTATATTGGCGATGGCTTTTAGCAGCCGACCACAACTCTTATTACTAGATGAACCCACCACTGCGCTGGATGTGACTACTGAAGCTGCTATTTTAGACCTGATTCGGGCCCTTATTCATGAGACAAACGCGGGTGCTGCTTATGTAACCCATAATTTAGGCGTAGTGGCCCAGCTTTGCCACTCACTAACGGTGATGTATGCAGGTGAAGTGATGGAAGAAGGCGATGTGAAGGGTATTTTTGCTATGCCTTTACACCCCTATACCATCGGGTTGCTGGCGTGTGTGCCGCGTTTTGGGCAAGGCAAACGAATACAGGCACTGCGTACTATTCCGGGCCGTCCACCCACCATTACAGCACCACGGCAGGGCTGTGTTTTCGCCCAACGTTGCCCTGTGGCGCTCGAAAAATGCTTCCATGAACACCCACCCCTAACCCCAGTAAGTGATGGGCGGCATGTGCGCTGTCATCGGTGGAAAGAAATTGCCGATGGTACATTAGCTGTAGAGCAGCAATTTCAGTCAGGACTTGGTCAAGTCAGCAAAATTGATGGTGATACGTTGCTGCATGTTCAAGAGCTAACCAAACATTTCAGTGTGCCACGCACCATAGTTGAGATGGTGCAAAGCCAGCCCCCAAAGGTCGTCCGCGCCGTTGACGGTGTAACCCTAGCCATCCGCCAAGGACGTACACTTGGTCTTGTAGGCGAAAGCGGTAGTGGCAAAACAACGCTTGCCCGCATGGTCGTCGGTCTGACAGAGCGCACCTCTGGCAAAATTGAACTATTGGGGCTTGAAGTAACAGGCAAAGCCGGCCACCGCCCACACGAGTTGTTACAGAAGCTACAAATGGTCTTTCAAAATCCCCAAGAATCCTTAAATCCCTATCTTACTGTAGGCCAAGCAATTGGTCGCCCACTGATGAAACTAGCTAAATTAAAACGTATTGCCGCCGATCAAGAAGTGGTGCGCCTACTAAATACCGTCAATTTAGATGCCAGCTATGCAGGGCGTTATCCGTCCGAGTTAAGTGGTGGTGAAAAGCAGCGCGTAGCCATTGCACGGGCCTTCGCCTCTAATCCTGAATTGATTGTGTGCGATGAGCCCGTATCGGCCCTAGATGTATCGGTGCAAGCGGCAGTACTTAATTTGTTGGCTCGGCTACAAGAAGAACGCAAAACCGCCTACCTGTTCATTTCACACGATTTGGCAGTAGTACGTTATCTTGCCGATTTCATTGCAGTGATGTATATGGGAACACTGTTTGAGGTGGGCTATAGCCGTGACTATGATCAGCCGCCCTATCACCCCTACACAGAGGCCTTACTATCGGCAATTCCTATCCCCGATCCTAATGCACCAGATAATCACATTCATCTAAATGATGATATGCCCAGCCCACACAACCTGCCGAAGGGTTGCCGCTTTCATACCCGTTGTCCGCGCAAAATTGGCCCTATCTGTGAGCAAGAAGACCCGCCTTGGCAACAACACGGCGACGAGCAATTTATCCGTTGCCACATTCCTATTGAGGAGCTTATTGCACTGCAAAGCCAACCTAATTCGGAGGACGCATGATCCGCTACATCATCCGCCGCTTTGGTTTCTTCGTTATTACGCTCATTCTCACATCGTTGCTGATTTTTGCTCTGACGCGCATTCTGCCCGGCGATGTATGCAGCATCAAACTGGGTGGCACACAAGCCACACCGACCACTATCGCCGCCTGTGAGCGCGATCTGGGCTTAGATCGCCCTCTACCTGCACAATACTTCACATGGGCATCCGATTTTGTGCGCGGCAATTGGGGCAATTCTTTTGTGGGGAATGAAGATGCCATCCGTCCAGAACTAACGCAACGGCTAGAAAATTCGGGGCGGTTGGCGCTGTTAACATTGATAATGGCTGTGCCACTGGCAATTGTATTAGGTGTGATTGCGGGGTTAAACGAAGGTAATCCGATAGATGCGATCATTTCTATTGTCACACTGTCCTTCGTCAGCTTGCCCGAATTTTTAACCAGCATTTTTCTCATTAATTATGTGGCACTAGACTGGTCGCGGGGATGGGACTGGCTGCCGTTTGAGCTAAGGGCTAGCGCCCGCCAATTTGATCCGCAATCGTCGTTTATTGATTCGTTGCCATATTTGATTCTGCCGGCCATTTCGGCTATGTTTGTGCTGGTGGGCTATATCACGCGCCTCACCCGTGCGGGCGTGATTGAGGAGTTAAAGCAAGACTATGTACGCACCGCCGAGCTAAAAGGAATACCTTATTGGAAAGTCGTCACTAAGCATGTGCTACGCAACGCCTTGCTCCCCACTATTACCATCATCGCCATCAGTATTGGTTGGCTAATGAGCGGTTTGGTGGTGGTAGAGCAGGTGTTTCAATATCAAGGCGTGGGGTTATATTTGCTCAATGGCATTTCGCGGCGCGATCTACCCCGCATTCAAGCCGTGATTATGGTGACGGTCTTCATCTTCCTCACTGTGAATTTTCTCGCCGACTTGCTGTATGCCTATCTCAATCCGCGCATTCGCTTGGACGGCTAGAAAGTGAGGTTGACAACATGAAGTTACCAAACATCGAGAAAGCTGTTGTTGCCGACGAGAAAATCTTAAACTATTTGCTTGACATCACGCATCCAGATGGTGGGCCAAAGGCTGCCTTTTTCTTCCGATTCGGATTTTCACGCGAACATTGGGAAACATTGCGCGATGAACTTTTGACACATGCAGCAACATATACAGTTTCAAGCCAACGGCGAACTTCAAAAGGTATGAATTATGTGATTATTGGCCCAATTCAAACACCCGATGAACGAAATCCCATTGTATGTGTAATTTGGTGTATGCTAGATGATGAAGATTTTCCAAGATTAGTGAGTGCATATCCAGCATAGTGGAGTCATCAAATATGCAACTATTCGACAGTGTAAGAGTATTGGTTGATATTCCAGCATTAGGCATTCAAGCTGGGATGTATGGTGCTATTGTTGAAATTATGACCAAACATAAAGATTTCTTGGTTGAGGTTTTTGAAGATGATAAAACAGTTGGCGTTGGTGAATTTACCATTGAACAGCTAGAATTAGTTCTCCCTTATATTGCCGAAGGGGAATTAGTGGTATTGATTGAAGATACCGAGTATTATCCAGCAAAGCGTGTAGGGCGCGTGGTGAAACGGCTCGATATGGGCCAACGGCTGGCCGTGACTTTTGCAGTACAAAGCCATGATGACACTCCGCAAGTTGAATTGCCTATTGCACAAGTGCGCCGCTTGACCGCCGCCGATACTGTGATTGTTGAAAATGCTGCCATCCAATCGTAACTTACCCACCCGACATCAAACTTAATAAGAGCGCACACACCGAAAGCCAAGAAAGTCACCCCTGCCGTCGAGAGTATCTCTACTGCTGATAGTACGATGGAAATTTTTAGTGTGGATTACAAGATAATTCCATCAAAACAAATATTTATTGGAAGTATATCGTGTTTTTGCGGAGAATGCGAAACGGCGGGTTAGGCGGGCTGATGAGGAGTTGTCATCAGTCGAAAAACTTCGCGGACTAGCCAGTAGGCATGATAGGGGTATAAGAGAACAGCC
>CAZLPC010000088.1:0-9449 GCA_964561305.1 uncultured Anaerolineae bacterium | reverse complement strand
CCAAAATCTGCACCAACTGGGGACAAACATCGCGCAAATTTTAGCCGTCGGGCTGGCGATGTTTTGGAATTTTTCGATTAATCGCATCTGGACATATAACGATGTGTCCCACATCAGTTAACCATGCCCGCTATCGGCATTGATTACACCGCCGCCTATGAGCAAGGTGGCGGCATTGGCCGCCTCGTGCGCGACTTAATTACTCATCTAGCCCACCACGACCCCCACACGCACTATAAGTTGTTTGTGGCGGGTGCAACCCGCGCCGCTTTGCCCGCGCTGTTGGGGCCCAATTTTCGTTATTATCCAACACGCATTACGCCGCGCTGGTTTGCCCGTTTGTGGCATCGTGCGCGACTCTATTGGCCCGTCGAGAGTTTTATTGGGCCAGTGAAGCTCTTTCATGCACCCGATTTCACGCTGCCACCCACTTTGCCGGACGTAAAAACGATTCTGACCGTGCATGATTTATCGTATGTACGTGCGCCCGAAACGGCTCATCCGGCCCAAAAAGCTTTCTTGGATCGGGCTGTGCCTTACTCGGTGCAACGTGCCGATCATGTATTAGCTGATTCTGAAGCGACCAAGCAAGATTTGATCGCGCTGTATCGCACCCCTGCCGAAAAAATAAGCGTGCTATTAAGTGGCATTAACCCTCTCTACCGTCCCATCACCGATATTGAAGCACTAGCCCAAACCCGCCAACGGTATAACATTCCCGCCAGCGTGCCTTACATCTTCTCAATAGGCACTATTCAGCCGCGCAAAAATTACGCCCGCCTAATTGAAGCACTGCATCGGTTAGGCTCCGCATATCAGGACTATCATATTGTGATTGCGGGCGGTAAAGGCTGGCTAGAAAGCCCGATTTATCAAACCGTACAACAGTTTAACATGGGGAAGCGCGTCCATTTTACAGGCTTTGTAGCCGACGCTGATGTGCCAGCTTTATATAGCGACGCTATTTGCACAGCCTACCCGTCGTTATATGAGGGGTTTGGTTTTCCAGTACTAGAATCTATGGCGTGCGCCACTCCTGTCCTAACCTCGACGGTATCCTCTTTGCCAGAAGTTGCAGGCCCAGCGGCCCTGATGGTTGATCCATATAGCATAGCGGCCATTGCTGAGGGTTTGCGGCGCTTATTAGATGATGAATCGCTGCGCCAACAATTGATTATGGCTGGACAAGAACAGATTAAGCGCTTTACATGGGAGCAATCGGCGGTGCAATTGGCCCAAATCTATCAACAAGTATTGGCTATGTGATATGATCGTAACACATACCATTTAAAAGGAGTCATAGCGTGGAAGCCAAAACCCCCTCACTATCAGCAATTACTCTCAGTCGTTTAATGGGCCCCCAAGATGCCAATGGGCTAGGCAATGTGCATGGCGGCGTAATCATGAAAATGGTAGATGAAGCCGGCGCACTGGCTGCAATGCGCCACGCAGGTGGGCCAGTGGTTACAGTCCGCATGGACTCAATGACCTTTCGCAAACCGATTTATGTGGGCCAGTTGGTCACATTACGCGCCGAGTTAACCTATGCTGGCCGTACCTCGATGGAAGTGCGCGTAGAGGTTCAAGCCGAAAACCCATTTATGACGGGTGACATCACCAACACAAATTTAGCTTATGTGGTCTTTGTGGCTATTGATGAACAAGGTCGTCCCCATGGTGTGCCACCCCTAGAGCCAGAAAACGATATTCAGCGCTTTCGGATGGAGCAAGCCCAACAGCGCCAAGACTTCCGTATTCAACAACAGCAGGAAGAAACGCTGGCCGAAGAAAAAACCCAAAACGGGAAGCACAGCTAGGCCATGCCAAAACATGAGAACGTTTTATCAGACCTAAAAGGGTCAGCCCTGCTCGATCTGCTGAATAATTCGGGCGCAAGGGCTATTTTGCGCCAAACTCACGCCGATCTGGGTTTTGCTGAACATTTGCCTTTTCCTTTTATTGCGTTGGTGGGGCAACTAGAAATGCGCTTTGCCCTGTTGCTCAATCTGATCAACCCACAGGTGGGCGGTGTGTTGCTGATCGGGCCGCGAGGAGTTGGTAAAACCACTTGTGTCCGCAGCTTAACTGGCATTATGCCCGATATTGAAGTGCCCGACGAAGGTATTATGCCCGAAGAACTTGAGCCAGATGAACCCATGCCTACACATCTGGAGCGTGTGAAGTTGATTGAACTGCCATTGAATGCCCGCCTAGAAGATGTGGTGGGTGGTATAAATGAGCGCATTGCTATTCAACAAAACCGCATCATCCTTGAACGGGGCATTTTAGCCCGTGCCGATCAAAACCTGTTGTATATTGATGAAGTGAATTTGCTTGATAAAGATGTGGTAGATGCTATTTTAGATGCTGCCGCGCAAGGGCATTATACGGTACGGCGCGGCGCAATGGCGGGTACATTTCGCGCACGTTTTGTATTGATCGGTTCCATGAATCCTGAAGAAGGCCAACTGCGACCGCAAATTATGGATCGTTTTGGCTTGCGCGTGATTGTAGCAGGGCTGGATACTGTAGAAGAACGCATTGAAGTCTATAAACGGGTGAAACAACACCGCGAAAACCCGCATCGTTTTTTACAAGAGTGGGCCGAAGCTACCGTCGAAATACGCGAATATGTGGCGGCTGCACGCGAATTACTAAAACAAACCACGATTAGCGATGAAATGATGGATGCAGGTATTCGGTTGGTGCATAATCTCAAAATAGAATCCACCCGCGCCGAATTTACATTGTTTGAAGCAGCGCGGGCCCACGCCGCCGCCGATGGCCGCGACCAAGTGGGATTGAAGGATTTAGAGTTTGTTGCACCACTAGCCTTGCGCCAACGCCGCAGCGAGTTTATTACGCGCTTTGTAGACCACCAGCGCCGCGAGGATGATGCTATTCTCACCGAGTTTAATGGGATTATTGAAGGCATGGGCGCATGAGTCGCGGCTGGCTGATGCTCTTGTTATTGTTGGCAATGGTGGGTGCATATCATGCGCCGTGGATGTTGCATGACACCGCCGCCTTTACCCTTAACGCTTTCGATCTGGCTGAAGGTGCAAGTTTACACCCTACTATTCGTGCCGAGTCCCCGACACTGTTTACCCCGCTACGGCTGCGCCTGCCTTTGGTGCTGTTGGGCGTGTTGATTGCAGTGGCCGCCACCCAATTGCAAGACGAGCGGTGGCGCTGGATATGGCGCGGCATTGCAATGCTGGTGGTGCTACGTCTCAATCCACCCATCGTGTTTTACCCATTTGGTGATACCGATGCCAATTATAATCAACTGGGCTATTTGATGTTTGGCGGTTTGTGCTTTATTGGTGCGATTAGCTTACTGGGCCGGTTCGTTCAAAAATGGGCGGATCCGATGGTGATGGTGGGCATAATAGCCACCCTATATAGCGCCTATAGTGGCTATCAGAGCGCGATTAAGGTCTTTGAAAGCGTGGGCTTGCGCGCTGAAACAGGCGGCGGTTGGCTGTTGTTTGTGGGCCTATCGGTGGTTGTTGGCGGCTTGGCGCTGTGGAGAATCGTTACACCAATTAAAATAAGACAACAAAAAAGGCAAGACCAAAGCCCTGCCTCTTTAAAGCAATCGATTGCTTAGATGGGCAAACTAGCCCATGCGTTCTTTAACAAATGTGACGGCTTCGCCAACAGTGGTAATCTTTTGGGCTTCTTCGTCCGAAATTTCGCCACCAAATTCTTCTTCAAAGCGCATGATCAGTTCTACTAAGTCCAATGAGTCAGCTTCAAGGTCATCACGGAAGTTTGCTTGCATCGTTACTTTATTAGCTTCTACACCAAGCAAATCAGCAATGATCTCGACAACCTTCTCTTGCGTTGCATCTGCCATTTTGAATTCATCCTCCAGCTTTATGGTTTTCAAACAAAAGCGTCATTATGACATTACCCAGACGGTGTTTTGTTGTATCAAGAAACCGCCATTTTTGCCATGATTGGTTTACTCATCGCGCACGCTATCCTACCGATTCTTGGTGGTAGAGGCAAGGCCTCACCAAATATTCCTTTGAAAAGGTAGAACGAGCATGGCACAATGGATATTTACCCATAGCTCAAGTATGGCTATGTTTGTTATCCCATCTTTAAGGAACACAAACCCATGTCAAAAGTTACGCCCACTGACCGTAATCAGACCGAGCAACGCAAAGAAGAACATATCCGCATCAATCTTGAAGAAAATGTGCAATTCCCACGCCTAACAACCGGCCTAGAACGCTACTATTTCATGCACGAGGCATTGCCCGAATTGAACTTTGCGGATATTGATACCCGCGTGAATTTTTTGGGGCAATCGTTGGCTAGCCCGTTATTTGTTTCATCCATGACAGGCGGCACGCACATGGCCGCACAGATCAACTTTACGCTAGCCGAGGCCGCGCAAACCCTTAATATTGCGATGGGGGTTGGCTCCCAACGGGCTGCCATCGAAGATGAAACCCTAGCAGCAACTTTTCAATTGCGGTCGGTTGCACCCAATTTGATGTTGTTTGCCAATATGGGCGCAGTGCAACTGAACTATGGCTATGGTGTGGATCACTGTCGACGGGCTATCGAGATGATTGAAGCCAATGCCCTGATTTTGCACTTTAATGTCTTGCAAGAGGCCGTACAGCCTGAAGGCGACGATAATTTTGCGGGTCTGCTGGATCGTGTGGCCGACGTATGTGCGAAGGTTGGAGTGCCCGTTATCGCCAAAGAGGTCGGGTGGGGCTTCTCATCAAAAGCTGCCAAGCAACTTGTTGCGGCAGGTGTAAGCGCCCTCGATGTAGCGGGTGCGGGCGGCACATCTTGGAGCGAAGTAGAGTATCATCGTGCGCCCGATGCTTTTCATGCCCGTGTAGCCCGCAGCTTTGCTGATTGGGGCATTTCTACGGCCGATAGCGTTCAATATGTGAAACAGGCCGCCCCACATATACCCATTTTGGCCAGTGGGGGCCTGCGCGATGGCATTGATATAGCCAAATGTGTGGCACTTGGCGCAACTTTGACGGGCATGGCCGGCCCATTTTTGAAAGCTGCCGTACAATCGGTGGATACCGTATTAGATTTTGCCCATGAAATGAACACCCAACTTAAAATCGCCATGCTCTGTGCAGGTGCAGGCGATATTCAGGCTTTGATGAACACCCCCCTTTATCAACGCTAGGTATGTTGGGCGATTAGGGTTTGAAGCTGGGGCAGTTTTTCGAGCATGGCATCTGCCCCAGCCACCAGCGGCCCTTCAATATCCCGAAAGTCTAGCGAGCCATAATTCTCGACGGCAGGCCGCACTAAAATGTGCGGCGGGAATTCTTGTAGGCGTTTTTCGTGCAGATACCATGTCATGATGCGTACCGAACGCCAAATAGATGCAACCATACTGGGTTTGTCATTGAGGCTTAGTAAACTAAGCGGTGAAGCAAACCCCATAATATCGGCCAAAGGATCATGCCAAGAATCGTCATTTTCAAGTGGTGGATACACATCTACAGCAATTAAAATGTCGGGGCTTTGCGCATGGGCAACATACGTCGCAAGGCTATCTATCACGCCGCCATCGGCTAAGGTGTGGCCGTCAATCTCAACAGTAGGAAAGACGGCTGGCACTGCGCTGGTTGCTAATAAAGCCGGTAGCAACTCTCCTTCAGACAGCGCAATTTCTTGCCCACTATGCACATCTACTGCCATGACCGTTAGCGGAATTTGTAAATCAGCGAAGGTTTTATCTTTTAGCACCGGTTCAAGATATTTACGGATGGTAGCTTGGCGGGCGCGAGCGCTAAAAGCATTGCGTACAAATAAGTTAGTGCCGCCTAAATCGGCCATTTGTTCGCCCATAACATCGGGCGACACCCCCGCCGCAAAAAGCGCTCCTACAATGCCACCCATGCTTGTGCCCACAATAAAATCAATCTCAATATGAGCATTTTTTAGCACATCTAATATGCCCACATGGGCTAACCCGCGGCTGCCGCCACCACCAAGTGCCAATCCAATTTTAGGTTTTGTTGCTGTCATTATGCGTCATCACCTCAATGCGCGTCGAAGCACTTTACCGACAAATGATTTTGGTAAGCTGTCTTGAAAAATAACGTGCTGCGGAACATGATCGGCGGGCAAGCGGCGCTGGCATAGCTCAATCAGATCACTTTCTGTCACCGTTGCCCCTGCTTTTAGCACAACAAAGGCATGAATAACGGTGCGTTCACCATCGGGCACATCAATCACGGCGGCTTCTACTACTTTATTATGCTCATACAAAACTTCTTCAATATCGCGGGGAAATACGCGCTGACCGTCAATCAGCATAATTTCTTGTTTGCGGCTGATGATGCGGACATAGCCATCAGCGTCCATAGTGGCAATATCACCAGTTCTTAGCCAGCCATCTTCAGAAATGGCTACATTTGTCGCAGTTTCATCGCGCCAATAGCCTTGCATTACTTGAGGCCCGTGCACCCACAACTCGCCAATTTCGCCCACCTCAAGTGGTTGATGGGTTTCAATATCCACAATTTTAGCATCGGTGTTGGGGATTGCGATACCAATGGAGCCAACTTTGCGTAGGCCATACAATGGGTTAGCATGGGTGACAGGGCCCGCCTCGGTTAGCCCATAGCCTTCTACCAAACGCCCATGCGTCAGTTTTTCAAAAGCCTCTTGTACTTCTACGGGCAACGGGGCAGCCCCACTAACGCAGGCTTTAATGGATGACAAGCCATAGGTTCGTACACCCGGCATCAAGTTAATAAGGGTATACATCGCTGGCACACCGGGAAAGATGGTCGGTTTATATTTTTTAATGGCTTCTAGCACAGGTTGCGGTGCAAAGTAAGGCAACATCACTAGTGTGGCCCCCATTGCAATCGGGATATTCATGGCACTAGTCATGCCATAGCTATGCAAAAATGGCACAACCGATAAAAATGTTTCTTCGCCATATTGCAGATCAGGTATCCAGTGGCGCGTTTGCAGCGCATTGGCAATTAAACTACTATGCGAGAGACACACCCCCTTGGGTGCTTCGGTTGTGCCACTGGTATAGATAATTGCAGCCAAACTGCTGGGATCAACCTCTACAACAGGTGCAATTTCGGGCGCATCTTCGAGCATGGTGTGCATATAGTGTGTTTTTTCAACTATAGGCGACGTAAAAGGCAAGGCCACGCCCCAAGCCCCCATCAATTTTTGGTAGGCATCTTCGGGCATAGTGGCTTGTAAATCTACAATAATAATGGCTTGTACGGTTGTATTTTTATCGGCTTGTTGAATCAAGTCGCCGCGCTGAAATTCGGTAGTGGTGATCAAGATTTTTGCTTCAGTATCGGTTAGATTGTGCGACAATTGAGCCGCTGTCGCATCAGGATTTGGCAGCACCACCACGCCGCCTATCTTCAGCGTTGCATAATAAGCAATGACAAAACTGGGCATGTTGGGTAGCACCACCATCACGCGGTCGCCGGGGCGCACCCCCAAGCCATGCAACACATTAGCAAATTGATTAACACGCACCCGCAGTTGCTGATAGGTAAGCTCGTGTCCATAAAAACTGGTGGCGATGCGCTTCGGAACCCAAGCTGCCGCACCCTCTAAAAATTTGTAAATCGGTTGGCGTGGCACAGGGATTGTCCATGGTGTTTCTTTGCTATAGCTGGCCAGCCAGCGCCGACGCTGAAGCACATCTGCTTGTCCGTCGGCATCACGCCACGAGCGTTTTATTTCGCCGCCAACAAAGCGCTCAATAGCACGATTGACAGCTTCGTGACGTTCTAGTTGTACTTTATGCTTAGCCGAGCCAACATCATACACCTCGGCATGAGGGATCATCTTAGCAGCTTCATCAAATACTTCGCGGGGGAAGTAGGTGTCACGTTCGCCAGTAATGACGAGGGTAGGGGTTTCGATATTGCGAAGCAGCGGCCAACCTTTCCAGCGCCGCATGTTGTTAAACATCATACGCTTCATGACATGCACTTCAGCGTTCCACTTCGGACGATAGTCCCACCACAACCGATAAAATGCTGTTGGGATGCGATAGGCAAGATTGGCCGCCTGTGGCAACGGATACTCGCCCGCCGTCGCAATCAAAATCAGCTTTTCTAGCTGCTCTGGATGCGCGTTGGCATACTCGACGCAGATTGAGCCACCAAAAGAATGCCCAACCAAGATAAATTTTTCGGGTAGCTGGCGCTGTTTTACAATGGTGTGTAAATCGGCTACCATTTCTGACATCGTATATTGGGTATAGGGCGCGTCGCTTTGGCCGTGGCCACGTAGGTCGGGCGCAATAACTCGATGCGAGCGCGAAAAATAGTTAATTTGATGCTCCCATGTTTCGGCCACCCCTGCATAGCCATGTACAAACATAATCGTTTGGGTCACGGCTTCGGGCCAAATATCAATGACGCTTAAATTTGCGCTTGCCAATCCTGCAATAGGGACATTCACCCGATATAGATTAAAATCGAGCTGTAAATCGTTTCGTTTAAGACCACGTAATTTTTTCATAAAAGACCGTACCTATTTTTCTCAACTTGTTTTATATTGTAGGTCAACTTAGGGGAGCCTTACAACATCAGCTATAAAAAGGAAAACCCGTGCGACGGTATCGAAAAGATCAATTACTCACTGCCAGTGAGATTGCACGCTATGTTTATTGTCAACGTGCATGGGGCTATGACCGTGATTATTGGCGACCCCAGCGACGGCAACGGCTGATTATCGGTGTTGGGCTGGCGTGTTTGGTGGCTGGCCTTGTTCTGGGCGCAATCATCACATTTAGCGGAGTATAGCAGTGGTTTTTATTATTGCAGGCGCTATTTTGGGATTGATTGGGGTTTGGCTTTTGGTGATTAGCCGCCGTCCTCCTGATGCGGCACATCAATATATTGGCCCCCACGCGAAGGCGCTACGCGGCCAACTTATCTCGTGGGAGTATGGCATCACGGGGCGGCCTCACTATATTATCGAGCATGACGGTAATCCCATTCCGGTTTTGGTGAAACAAGGCAAAGCGCCCACCGAATCGCCTCATGACAGCCATATTGCCCAAATTTTATCGTATTGCCTACTGATACACGAAAACACCCAAGTACCGCCCCCTTATGGCATTATCCGCTATAAAGATCGCACTTTTGAGGTGGATTATAATGCTGTGGTGGCCGAAGCACTGTTAGACTTGATCGAAGAAATGCACACCCAACGCGAACAACCCTTGCCGCGCCGTTCTCATGAGAAAGAGCGGCATTGTGCGGGCTGTCGGTATCGGAAACAGTGCGAAGAGTCTTTGGTTAGCTAGGCTATGCGCTTCAATCGGCGCAAGAGTTGGCGCGGCAAGGTATGGGCAAATTCAATTTTCAGCCACATCGCGGCTACCCAAAACACAGTTGCCCCCAAACCCATCCCCACCAACAATTGAACCAATAATGGCCAATCGGCTG